>DFEL01000043.1 GCA_002369055.1 Cyanobacteria bacterium UBA3803 | reverse complement strand
ATTAAGGCGATTTCGCTTTTGCGAAATCGCCTTTTTATTGTTATTAAAAAAAATTAACAAATAGACCTATTTTTAAACGTAAGTTAGAATGTATAAGAGAAACTGTCACAAATTAGAAATAGGGATAAAATGTACAAAAATATATTTAAAAATTTCATTTATACAATATTTGCTTTTTTAATAACAACCCAATCTGCTCATGCTGCATTATCTTTTCCTAATATAAATATTGGTATGCAACAAGCAAATACACCGCAAGATTTTTCAAACGGAATACAAATTCTTATTTGGTTGACAATATTAACTCTTGCTCCGAGTATTATTATAATGACAACGGCATTTGTCAGAATTGTTATTGTTTTGGCTCTTACAAGACAAGCTTTAGGTGCAGGTTCGTTACCGCCAAATCAGGTTTTGATAAGTCTGGCTTTGATACTGACTTTTTTTGTAATGGCACCTACAATTAATAAAATTAATACAACTGCACTTCAGCCTTACATGAACAATCAAATTACACAACAAAGAGCGTTGGATTTAGGTTTAAAACCGGTTAGAGCTTTTATGTTTGCTCAAACAGACGAAAAACAGCTTGCATTGTTTATTAAAATGTCGAAAATAGATAAACCAAAAAATGTTGACGATGTTCCGACTTATGTTTTAATTCCGTCTTTTATTGTAAGCGAATTAAACACTGCATTTAAAATAGGATTTGTAATATTTTTACCTTTTTTGGTTATAGACATTGTAATATCCAGTGTGCTTGTATCAATGGGTATGATGTTTTTGCCGCCTACAACAATTGCATTGCCGTTTAAACTTATTATGTTTGTAATGGTTGATGGTTGGTATTTGATTATAAAATCTTTGGTAGAGGGTTTTGCAGCTGCCTCATAGATAAGGGAATATATAAATGAATCAAGATATAGTTATAACTTTATTACAAAAAATGTTTGTACTTGTATTAGAACTGTCGACACCTGTTTTGGTTGTTGGTGTTTTTGTCGGTTTAGCCGTAAGTATTTTTCAAGCTATTACTCAGATACAAGAATCAACTTTAACAATTGTACCTAAGATTATTATTGGTGTTGTAACACTTATAATTTTGATGCCTTGGATGATGGATTTAACCATATCTACGGTAAATGAATTTTTTAGTATGATACCGGGATTAATAAGTTGAGGTAAATGGTGGATTTTACTTTGTTAAACATATTTTCACCTGCAAACATTATTGTTTTTATGGCAATATTTGTTAGAATTGGCGGATTATTAGCTTCAGCACCTTTATATTCTACTTATCCTATACCTGCTCAAGTTAAAATTTGGTTGACGGCATTTATTGCTTTCATCTTGTATCCGATAGTTCAGGCTCACTCTCAATTTATGATTCCTCATGATGTTATTGGATTGACTTGCGTAATGATTAAAGAATTTGCCATAGGATATACTATCGGTTTTTGTGCAAATTTAGTATTTTTAGCCGCAGAGTTGGGGGCAAATATGTTTTCAATTCAAATGGGCTTATCAATAAGTCAAGCACTTAATCCTGCTTCAGGTACAACTTCGCCTATTATTTCTCAGGCTTTTACATTACTTATCGCAATGATATTTATAGGGTTAAATGCTCATCAATGGCTGTTATCCGCATTATACAGCAGTTTTGCACATGTTCCTATCGGATATTCATTTATTTTTGACGGTGCTTTTGTTCAAAAGGTTTTGTATATGTCAGGACAAATGTTTGCTGTTGCAATCGGTATATCAATGCCTATTTTTAGTGTTTTATTGATTAAGGATATTTTGTTGGGTTTTGTTTCCAAATTAATGCCTACAATGAATATATTTATGGTTGCGATGCCTTTGAAGGTTCTTGTAGGTTTATTGTTATGTATGATTTTTTTAAGACCTACAGCTGAATACGTAAGCGGTATTCTTGAAAAAATACTTACACAAGTTTCAATGATTTTCTAAGAAAGAAAGGATATAAAAGCAGATAATGGCAAATGACGGAGCAGACAGAACCGAAGCCGCAACCCCTCGAAAACGGCATAAAGAACGGCAAAAAGGTAATATTGCCAAAAGTAAAGATTTAATGTCTGCGGTGACTATTACAATTGGTATTGTAATGCTGTTTGCACTTTCAGGATGGATGATGAACAGGATGCTTATTGCTATGTATCATGCTTTTACAAATTTAAATCCTAAAAGTTATGACCCAAGTGAATTAATGGGTATTCTTGCACCTTATGTAAAACTGATGGCACAAGCCGTTTTACCGTTTTTCTTGGCAGTTTTTATATTAACAATTGTGGCGATAAGGATGCAAGTAGGGCAAATGTTTGCACTTGACAAAATAAAGCCTAAATTCAGCAATGTTTCACCTAAAAAGTGGGTAGACGGTTTAAAACGATTAATAAATCCTTTTGAGCCAAATAAAATGGTTGAACTTGCAAAATCATTACTAAAAGTAATTATTGTTGGTGCATGTGGTTTTTCGGTTGTACATGCCAGATTAGATGAATTGTATGCTCTTTTGGGAGCTGACCCTCATGTTGTATTCAATGTAATTGGGTCTATTCTTGCTCAAATGTTTTTAAATATGTGTTTAGCAATGTTAATTATTGGTTTTTTAGATTTAAAATTTCAAACATACCAATTTGAAAAATCAATGAAAATGACAAAGCAAGAAGTTAAAGATGAAATGAAGGATACAGAAGGTGATCCAAAAATAAAGAGTAAAATAAGAGCCTTTGGTATGAAATTAATGCAACAGCAGATGATGGCTGCGGTTCCTACTGCGGATGTTGTTGTAACAAATCCTACACATTATGCCGTTGCAATAAAATATGACAGAAGTGTGAAACCTGCACCTTATGTTGTTGCTAAGGGTGCTGATTTTATCGCCTTTAAAATAAGAGAAGTAGCCCAAAACAACAAAGTGCCGATAATAGAAAACAGGCTTGTTGCAAGGACTCTTTACAATTTAGTGCAAGTAGGCGACATAATTCCGGCGGATATGTTCCAAGCAGTTGCCGAAATCCTTGCATACGTATATAATAAGAATAGAAGATAAGGTAATCTTGGGGTAAAATGAATTTCGGTAAAATTTCGGAATTATTAAAAAACAGCGATATATCACTTGCCGTAGGGCTTGTGTTTATTGTTGCAATGATGGTAATTCCTGTTCCGCCACCATTGCTGGATATTCTTTTAACGATAAATATTTCTTTGTCTGTAATAATTCTTTTAGTTTGTTTATATACAAAAGAACCTCTTGATTATTCAAGCTTTCCAACCGTATTATTGATTGCAACGTTGTTTAGGCTGGGCTTAAATGTTAGTTCAACCAGATTAATTCTTTTGTATGGTGAAGCGGGAAGCGTAATCAATTCGTTTGGTGAGTTTGTAGTTGGCGGTAATTATGTTGTAGGTTTTGTAATATTTGTAATTCTTGTATTAATTAATTTTATGGTAATTACCGGTGGTGCTACACGTGTTGCCGAAGTAACCGCACGTTTTACATTGGATAAAATGCCGGGAAAACAATTAAGTATTGATGCTGATTTAAATTCAGGTATTATAGATGAAGAAGAAGCAAAGAGAAGAAGAAAAGCACTGGAAAGAGAAACTGATTTTTACGGTACTATGGACGGTGCTTCAAAATTTGTAAAAGGTGATGCAACAGCAGGTATTTTAATTACTGTTATAAATATTGTGGGCGGCTTTATTATTGGTCTTGTAATGATGAAAATGAATTTTCAAACCGCACTTACAACATACACTATATTGACGGTTGGAGATGGTCTTGTTTCACAATTACCTGCACTTTTAATTTCTACCGCAACAGGTTTAATAGTTTCACGTGCAAGCGGTAAAGATGAGTCATTATCTCAAGATATCGGAAAAGAAATGTTTTCCGACCCAAGAGTTTTAAGTGTTGTTTCAGGTTTGCTGATGTTTCTAGGTGTAATTCCGGGTATGCCTACTATTCCATTCTTTTTAATCGGTTTAAGTTCAGGTGGTTTAGCATATTATAAATATACAAGCAATTTAAGAGCAAAAGAAGAAGAAGCCCGTGTACAAGCAGAAGCTGAAAAAGCCGAAAAAATGGGTAAACGCAGCAGTAAAAAAGGTAATCGGGAAAGTGTTATGGAATTACTCAATGTAGAAACCATTGAAATTGAGTTGGGATACCGACTTGTACCTCTTTTACAGGTTGATATGGGCGGAGATTTGCTTGAACGTATTGCACAAATAAGACGTCAAACTGCATTGGATATAGGTATTGTATTACCTTCAATAAGAGTTAAAGATAATTTACAACTTTCTCCAAACACTTATCAGATAAAATTAAAAGGTGTACCGATTGAGGCAGGAGAAATATATCCTGACAGAAGTCTTGCAATGAATGCATCAGGCGGTGAAGATAATCCTAATATTAAAGGTATAAATGCAGTAGACCCTGCATTTGGTATTCCTGCTATTTGGATTGAAGAAGACCAAAAAGATTATGCCGAAATGTACGGTTATACTGTTGTAAGCCCGTCTGCCGTAGTTTCAACACATTTAACAGAAATTATTAAAAAGAATGCAGCGGATATTTTGACAAGAAATGATGTACAACAGCTTATTGATAATTTACGTGCAAAAGTATCAGATGCCTACGTTGATGACTTGTTAAAAGACATGACTATCGGAGACATTCAACAAATTCTTCGTAACTTGCTGATTGAACGTGTACCAATAAGAGATTTAAAAACAATTTTAGAAACGATAAGTTTACAATCAAAATTCAGTAAAGATTACGATTTCTTAACAGAAAGAGTAAGAGAAGCACTTTCAAGAAATATTTGTAAACAAAATTTAAATGACAACGGAGAACTTATGGCAATCGTGCTTTCTGCCGATGTTGAAAGAACTCTTGCACAAGGCATGACACCTGACGGACGTGATGTTGCAATAGATCCGTCTTATTCTAAATTATTAGGTATTAGTATTGAAGAAGAATTGAAGAAAGCAATGATGACTTATGGATGTCAGCCTATAATTTTATGTTCTGCTCCAATAAGATTACCTTTTAGAAGATTAATCGCAAATAAGTATCCACAAATTTCAATTATGTCGTATAATGAAATTAGTTCAAATGTAAAAACAAAATCGGTAGGATTTATAAAAGTAGCAAAAAATACAGTGTAAGAAAGGTTTATAACTAATGAACGAACTTGTCAAAAATGAACAAAAAGTAACAATTGTACCAAAGGATTTTAATTTTACAAACAAAGGTGTTGTAACTGAAGTTTCATCAAAAGGCTTTAGAATGAAAATGAAATATCCTACAACAGGCATAAATTTAAAACATTATTGCGATTTTTATTCTCAAACTCCAAATGGTATTTTATTCTTTTCATCATACCCATCCGAAGTTACGGAAAACGAATTGTTTATTGAAAATCCTATAAAACACAGATTTTTACAAAGACGTCAGTTTACTCGTATTCAATTTATTACAGATACAACAATGACTGATAGTGATGGTGAAAAATATAATATTCAAACAGTGGATTTATCCGCAGGCGGTTTAAAATTTAAAACAGATTGTTCAATAAATCTTGATAAAGAGTACAATATTGAAATAAAATTAAATGAAGAACAAACTTTATATTGCTGGTTACAACCGATAAGAATGGAAAAACTTGACACAGGTAAATTTATGTTATCAGGTCGTTTTGTAAACTTGGTTAATGTTGATAAAATGACATTAATTCAATACTGTATGAACAAAAATATGGAAGCCAAAAACCAATAATGGCAACAGTAAAGAAATTACAATACAAAGAAAATTTATCAATGCTTTTTGCATGTATATCTTTGCTTGTTTTTGGCGGATGTGCATTATATGAAAACGGAGGTATTACATATACTTCACTTATTGCAGCGGGAATAAAAATTATCCCTGCTGTTACCGTAATGTATATTTTGGGTTGGCTTATGGGTTGGATAATGGAGGCTTCAAAAACAGTTAAAAAGGCGAAATCAATTGGCTATACAAATTCTTTGCTCGAAGAAATTTTAAAAGAAGAAGGACTTGATGATTTGGAAGGTGAAGATTATAAATTGAATGAGGACGATTTTGCTGATGTCGAATTAGAAGGTAAAGAATAATGAGCCTGAATAATCTTTTCAGACAAAAGAAAACGACAATTTGTTTTACAACTCCAAGCCATTCTCAAAAATTTTTTATAACATCAAAATTTAGACAATTTTACAAATATGATATATCTGAAACAGAAACTCATAACCCTCAAGAAGCTTTAACTTTTGCCCAACAGGTTGCAGCAAAAATTTACGGTGTTAAGCAAACATTATTTTTAACAAACGGTTCAACAAGTGGTATAATTACAGCAGTTTTAAGTTGTGTTAATAAGGGTGATAACGTTTTAATTTGGGATAATGCTCATCCTTGTCATAAGAATTCTGTTGAATTGGCGGGTGCAAATCCTGTTTATTACTCACTTGATATTGATACTGATTGGGGAATATACAAACCGGTTTCAACTGAAAATATTGAATTCTGCTTAAAAAACAATGACATTAAAGCCGTTATCATAACATCTCCAAGTTATGAAGGTGTTGTAAGTGATATATTTGAGATAAAAAATATTTGTAAAAAATATGGTGCTTATTTAATTGTAGATGAAGCACATGGTGCATTATATCCGTTTTCTGATGAATTGCCTCAAAGTGCCGTAAATATCGCTGATTTTACTATTCAGTCTTTGCATAAAACGGCAGGTGGCTTGAATCCAACTGCATTATTGCATAATAATTCAGATATAGATGCAAAAACAGCATTAAATAAAATTTCTACAACTTCACCAAATTATGCTTTGTTGATGACGATAGAAAAAAATATTAATTATTTAAATTCTCAAAAAGGAAAACAAAAAATAAAAAAACTTATAGAAAATATCAAAAATCTTCATCGTGAATGTCCTAAAGTTGATTTTTATTGCGGAGATATAACAAAAATTTTGATAAAAAAAGAAGGTTTAAGCGGCAATGAATTGTCTGAGCTTCTGTATAAAAACGGTATAGAAGATGAAAAAACAAACGAAATATCAACAATGCTTTTATGTGGACTTGGTACAAGCAAACAAAAACTTGAACGTCTTAAAAAAGTATTACGTAAAATTTAAAAATATGTAAATATTTGTAAAAGCATGCATTAAAAAAGGCAAAAAAAAATCTTGAGGGTATATATATAATTGTATGCTTAGTCCAATTAGTGTGTCTCTTAATAAAATTCAAATGCCTTCGTTTGCAAAATATCAAACGAATCCATTGTCTTTGCGTGCATTGAAAGCAGACTCATTTGAAAAATCACCATCTGTTGCAAATGTTTCATTTACATCGGTTGATAATAGTGCTATCGGACAAGCAGTGAGAGATTTAGGAGATGTACCATGCCCATATTGCGGTACAAGAGTAATAAACGGAAAAGAAATATCACATTTAAATAAAGATAATTTAGGACAGGCAAGCAGAAATGTAATTAATTTATTGAAGCCGTTTGAAGACAGAATGCATCCTGTTGAAAAACAAGTGTTTGGAATTATTAAAGATTTAAGCAAAAAAGAACCTGAAAAAAATATTCGTGAATTGTTAGAAACTGTAAGACCTGAACATCTTGAAAAAGTTAAAACTCAAGAATTAGGTATATTAGATAAACTTGCAACATATACAAATAAGAGCGTAAAAAATAAACAAGATTCTAAAAAATTAATTGATTTGGTTGATGAAGCAACTTTAATCATTGAAGAACAAGATGCTAACTACATTTTCCGCAGACGTAAATTTATGGAAAAACTAGATAAGATTACGGTAAAAATGGAAGATAAATCAGCAGCCGAAAAAGTTAAGGAAATAGCTGAAGAATTACCTAAAGCACAAGAAAATGTAAGTACATTTATCGTTAAATATACACAAAAAGACCCAAAAACAAAATTAGAAAAGACACCATATCAAATTGGTATTGCATTAGTTGAACCATCGGTTGGTTCATTAGAACATATCGTTCCACGTCATCCTCAAGATAATTCAAAAGGTGGAGAAAATAAATATTCAAACTATATTTATGCAAGTCGTGAATGGAATACAAAAAGAAAAAATATGCCTCTTGATCAATGGGTTATGAAAAATCCTCAAATTAAAGAAAATATGCAAAAATATATGGATGTTGTTATTGATAAAATAAACAAAGGCGAAGCAATGAAAAGATGCAGAGTATATCCTATTATTGTTGCAGAAACTTTGGAAAAAGAATCAAAAGGTTTAATAAAATTAGATACATCAAAATTAAAATTAACTCCGGCTCAAATCAAAGCTGAAAGAGCACGTATAGAACAAGAAGAAGCACTTAAAGAAACCCAAAAAAATAATAGTAAGAAAACAACAAAAAAATTAAATTTAGTTGCTTAAAAATAGGAAATGGAAATGATACAACCAATTCAACTTTTTTCAACACTTGCACCAAAGAAAGTACAATCAAACAAGAATAATCAACAATTTTATAGTGTGAATTTTGCTACAAAGCCGGACACTTTTGAAAGAACTGAACCAAAAGCGAAAAATATTGCTCCTGCTTATGTTTCTTTTTTAGGTTATGCACACGATGAACCTATAAGAGCATTAGGAAATATTATTTGTCCTTGCTGTGGTGTTGAAATGATGACTCAAAAGCAAATGAATGATGTTTCAAAAAGATTAGGCAATACTTCATCACAAGCAGTAAGTACATTAAAAAATTATGAAAAATATATGCACCCTGTTGAAAAAGAATGTTTTAATATGATGAAGGATTGGGCAAAATCAAAACCTGACGCAAGTTTAAAAGATTTGTTGCAAGAAAATAAAGAACCTCAGCTGATAAAACTTCAAGCAAAACAAAATACAATTTTGGACAATGTTGATATAATATCAAAAGAGTTATCTGAAAACGAGCAAGCAGAAGTTAAAAAAGTTACTGACATTACAAGAAAAATAGTATCATCGACAGATAAAGAAATTAAATTTAAAAGAAAAACCTTTTTAAAGGATATAGATGAGTTACAGTCTAAGATATCAAATGAAGAAGTTTATGCAAAAATGCGTAAAGAGGCTGAAAAAATGCCAACTTCTCAAAATGATGTAAGTGCATTTGTTGTAAAATATGCAGAAAGAACGCATCAAGAAATTGGTGAAAGACTTGTAAAATTATCTGTTGGTACAATAGAGCATATAAAACCACGCTCAGAAGGCGGTAGAAATATGGTTAGCAACTATATGCTGGAATGTGGTGGCTGCAATCACGAAAGAAGCAGTATTCCATTGGGTGACTGGGTTGATTCACATCCTGAAATGAAAGAAAACACTCAAAAATATATAGATGAAGTTATCAAGAGAATAAATGACGGTAAAATGAAAGGATTTTCTTTCTATCCTGCTGCTGTTGCACATACATTATTTCAGCAATCAGACGGTAGACTTGATTTAAAAGTTGAAGGTGTAAAAGAAGAAGACTAATTATTAAACAGTGGTTCAAGTTTTTGGCTTAATTCATCGGTTATTTCTCTGTAATCCTTTGATACAGGTGTGGGTTTTGATGTTTTAATTATATCAAGAAAGATTTTTGAGGATTTTGGTTTTCCTGTTAAAAATGCTTCTGAATTTGCAACATCAATCCTTGCCGGAGTTATTAAACCGCTTTGTGTTATCTTAGTTATATTTTCTTTATTTGATAAATACTGTATAAATTTAATAGCTTGTTCTTTATTTTTTGATGATTTGCTCAATGCCCAACCGGATGAGTCCATTTGAACAATGCTACCTAATTTACCGCTTGGAAAATTTATAATATCCCAGTTAAAATCTGCATCTGTTCTATATTTGGGTACAAGCCAGCGACCCGAAACCTGCATAGCAAGCTTTTGTTGTAAAAACAATTGTGCCATTGTTGCACTTGCACTTTGTGATTTTTTAGGTGCAACGTTATATTTATTTCTTAATTTAGCATAAAACTTTATCGCATCTTGTGAATTTTGGCTGTTTATATGATAAAAATCTCCACCGTTACTCATTAAATATGGCAGATAAAATGATGGTTCTTCATCAAAACTTATACCAAAAATATTATGTTTTTTAAATTCTATTGATATTTTCAATAAATCGTCAAAAGTCCAATTTTTATTTGGGTATTTTATACCGTACTTGTCAAATAAGGTTTTATTATAAAAAACGACAAAATTAGAGGCATCACGTGGTATAGCCAAAATTTTGTTATCATAACTTAATGCTTGTAGTGTTTGAGTATAAAAATCAGACTTATTTATATAAGGTGTTAAGTCTTCAAGATAGTTTGCATAAACAGGTAAATATAAATTATTTATAAAAATAACATCAGGTGATAAGTTTGAGGCAATTAACAAATGTATTTTTTGAAAATAATTTTGTGGAATATGCATAAAATCAATTTTTAAGTCCGGGTTTTCCTTTTCAAAATCAGAAATTATAGGTTTTAGTATTTCTATTTCGGATTTTGAACCCCAACTTGCAAATTGTATTACGGTTTTACTTTTATTTTTTGTGCAAGCAGTGCATAAAACTAGAATTATTAATAAAGAAATTATAAAATGTTTCATTTATTATAAATCCAGTAACTGTCGTATACTTTGAGGTTTTACCTCAACAAGAGTTTTGTAGCTGCCAACTTTTATGATATATATCATTGTTTCAGGGTCAGGTTGTTCATTCATGCGAACTTGCATTTTGCCTTTTAATTCTTCATCTTTAAATTTTTTTATTACACTTATTTTAGAGCCTACATAGCCTATTAAAGCATTTATTCCGTCAACACTAACTTGAGCAAAGCCTCTATTTGAATCTATAACAAATTTTGATTGTACGGTTAAATGTTCAAACGGATTGATTTCTTTTTGCGGAGTTGTATTTTGTTGTTGGTATTCATTATCCTCTACGTATTCTGCGTCGTATTCTGATTCATTGTACTCTTTGCTATCTTGAATATCATTTTCATTTTCATCTTCATCTTCATTTTCATTTTCATATTCATATTCATATTCATATTCAGAATCGTTTTCATCATCTTCATATTCACTGTATTCGTCTTCATCGTCATATTCTTGTTGATATTCTATATTTTCATTGTTTTCATCTTCATCTTCAAAAATAAAGAAATCTTCATCGCTTGTATCAGAACCTGTATAGTTAAAAAACTCGTCTTCTTCTCTGTTGTTATAATTGTCGTCTGCAAAAGGTGTATTTTGTGTAGCAGGTTCATCTTCGTCATCAAACAATTTGTCTTCATCTTGTTTGCTTATGGATTTTAAAGGATTTCTAAAAATAGACTTTTCTATATCTTGAGCATTTTCATCAAAAATAGACATTTTATCTTCCTCATTGATTTCATTCAAAGGTTTATAAAAATTATTTTGTGCGGAATATGGTTGTGGCTGGCGATAATTATTTAATCCGTTTGAATAGTTATTTTGTTGAATTGTAGGTTTATTTGTGAAATTATCGGGTACAGATAGAGGTTTTAAGTTAAAACCTTCTTTTCCGTCTTCTTCAAAGGTATCTCTGTTATTGTTATATACATCCATATTTGAATATGACGGATATGCTTGTTCAAAATTTTCACTATTATCGTGTATTAGTCTTCTTGTAATTGATGTTGGTTGATTTTCATTATTTTGTAATTTTTTTACCAAATCTCCAATGATTTTAACCAATGCAACTAACAAGATTAATTGTAATACAGTCATAAAAGAAGATAAAGTTATTCTTACGGACAATAATTTTTTAATTTTTCTTACAATTTTTTGTTTGAAGCGTACAATTTTTTTGAAAATTTCTAAATCATCATCTGTTAAGTCTTCATCTATTTGACCTGCATCATCAATGGCTTTATTACTATTTTCATTGATTTGTTCACTGTTATTTTGTGTTGTTTGAGTAGTGTTGTCTTGAGATGCAATTGGTTGTTCTTGTTGGACTGTTGATACTTCTTGAGTTGCTGATTGTGTATTTTGTGTTGTTACAGGTTGTGAAACAACAGTCTGTGGTTGTTGATAAACTCGTTGCGGCTGAGGTGATACCTGACGTAAATTGTTGTATTGCTGTTGCGGCACAGGTATTGAAGGTAGTGTATTTGGAATTGGATTGAAATTTTCTTGTCTGTTTGCTTGTCTTTGTCTTTCATAAGACGGTATAAAATCACTTGTTGTGACAGATCTTTGCGGATTTAATACCCGTTGAGGAACTGCCATTTGTACCTGTTGAGCTGAAACAAAAGGTTTATTTGCTGAACGTTTTTGACTTACTGTTTTTTTACTTACAAAAGCCTGCGGTACAACTTCAATAGGTGTTTTACTGTCTATTGTAATTTTTGTGTATCCTTTTCCCGGCAATGATGAATATTGTTGAGTTTTCACCTCTACATTATTTAAATTTTTAAAATCTGATATATCAGGTTGCGTAATTGTACCGTTCGATGTTTCAGGTAAAAGAATGACATATTTATTGTTAGGTTTTTTATTTACAATAATTTTTTCTTTATATGGTTTATCAGTATAAATGTTTAATTTAATCGAATTGTCTGAGGCTTGGTCTAAATCAACTTTTAAAAGTTCATTGTTGTATTCTCCCGCAGCAAATGCTTGGGTTGTAAAGAATAATATTGAGAAAATTATACTATATCTTAACAAGTGTTTTTGCACAGACTATCTCCTAGTTTAATATTAACATTATAATAATAAAAAATATATGATTTTTCAGAAAAATACTGCCTTTAGTGTATCTTTGTGTTATTCTGAATTTATGAAAAGCGGATTTGTAACAATTATTGGAAGACCAAATGTAGGTAAATCAACTCTTTTGAACCAAATATTAGGGCAAAAGATTGTTATAACTACTGATAAGGCTCAAACAACAAGAAAAAGAATAAAAGGTATTTTGACAAACGAAAAAGGTCAAATTGTTTTCGTTGATACACCCGGAGTTCACAAACCATTGAATAAATTGGGCGAATTTTTGCTAGATGAAGCAAAAATTGCTGTTCCTGACAGTGATTTAATTTTATTTTTGGTTGATGGCTCTGAACCGGCAGGAAAAGGTGATAAATGGATTGCCGAAAATATAATTAAAAAGGCTGAACAACCTGTAATAATCGTTTTAAATAAATTAGATAAAATAAAAAAGCAAGATAAGGTAGAGGCAAATTTACTCAGTTACAAAACATTATTTGATATAAATTTTCCTGTTGTAAAAATCTCTGCAAAAACAGGCAGAAATAAAGATACATTGTTGGATAACATATATAAAAAACTTCCTGAAGGTGATTTGTTATACCCTGATGACGTATTAACGGAAGAAACAATGCGTGACGTGGCTTCGGAAATTATACGTGAAAAAATATTGTTAAACACAAAAGATGAGATACCGCATTCCATAGCAGTTATGATTGATAATTACAAAGAAGAAGATGCTATTGATAAGATTTATGCAACAATTTTTTGTGAACATAAAAGCCAAAAGGGTATACTAATCGGCAAAAACGGTTCTTTGTTAAAAACGGTGGGAACTCAAGCTCGTCTTGAATTAGAAGAAATTACAGAAAAAAAGGTTTATCTTGAATTAAATGTGAAAGTAGAAAAAGATTGGCGAAAAAAAGATAAATCTCTCAGTAATTTTGGTTATAAGACAATCAACGAATAATAAAGCAAAAAAAAAGCCTCCCTATTGGGAGGTGTAAACTTTCGTTTAAATAATTGAGAGAGAGAGTATTAAATATAATATGAAAACTTGTTTATATAATCTTTTGATTATTATTTATTTTGTTGTTGGATTGAATTATTGCTTTGTCTCGGGCAAGTACTTATTTCGCTTTCGCTGTCATTCGTTTTGCCCTCACTTCTTCGAGTTTCGCTTCGCTTCACTCTACGCAAAATTCAAATTATGCGATGAAGTTAGAACCCATAAATGAAGCACCGTGAAAGAAAGATTCTTTCATAATACCTCTTAAAGATTTTGCTCTTACGTCTTTTCTGCCTTCTGCGTTGATTGCTTGAGTTGATGTTTTGTAAGCGTCTGCTGCAACTTGTGAAAATAACATTGACATCTCTTAAAAAATCCTCTCTTGCTCTCGTACTTATATAAAGTTAATTTTGTTAAAAAAA
>DFEL01000169.1 GCA_002369055.1 Cyanobacteria bacterium UBA3803 | reverse complement strand
AAAATTTATCAGAGAGAATTGAACATATTATCTGCTTAATTTGAAATGTCTGACAGACAAAATTAAACAATTTCCGACTTAATTTCCATAAAATTGAACTTGCTTAATTTGGTTGTTTGACTTGTTTAATTTTAACTGTCTATTTATACTCATTCTCCTTTTGAGGGAAGTGCCTCAATCGCCCAAACAATAAACATCTCCGCCATTTACATAACCACATATTTATAATCAATGTCACTGTTAACTTATATCTCAATCTCTCTGATAATCTATACCCGGTCAGTATTCTTAGACTAACAGATAATTTATAATTAGCCGTAACTATTGCTATTATTTAATTATAGGTACTATTTATTTAATTTATCCTACTTTTCATGTCAAAGTCGTGATACTTTGTATCAAAATCTGTGACACTCAATAGGTTAATTAAATAGTTTATTCAGTTGTCATACACAATTTAACTCTATTCCAACCACTTTTCATGTGTATAAGACAATAATTAAGCACATTTGTATCATTTCAACACAATTTATTTATCAAGCAACCAATCTAATACATACAGCTGTTTTATTCCGTTATGCGATACATTAGGAACATTATCCATTGTCAGCAAATATTTTGGATTATGATCTCTTATACTGTTTAATGATTTTAATTCTCTGTCTAAAGTATCTGCTCCCATAACGGTATCTGCAACCTGATAGTATTCGGTATAGCCGTCTTTGATTGCAACAAAATCAACTTCTTTATTATCAACTTTTCCTATATAAACTTCATATCCGCGTCTTAAAAGTTCCAAATATACAATGTTTTCCAAAATATGACCAAAATCCACATATTTTGTACCAAGCAAATAATATCTTAATCCGATATCAACAAGGTAATACTTTCCGTTTGTTTCAAGATATTGTTTGCCTTTTACATCATATCTGTTTGCTTTATACAAAATATAGCTCTTACACAATGCTTCTAAATAGTTTTCAACCGTATGATTAGATATCTTTTTGTTCATAGATGTCATTGTGTCACTGATTTTTTTAGCAGAAGTTGAATTTCCAATATTATCAAACATGAATTTAACTATATTTTCTAACCCGGTAACATCAGAGATTTTATTTCTCTGAACAACATCTTTAAGAATAACTGTATTATAAATTCCGCTTAAATAAGTCCTTATCTGTTCTTTTTCATCATTTAACTGTAATACATAAGGAAAAGAACTGTTTTCTAAATATTTACGATACCTGGTCTGAATATCAGTATTATCATTAAAGAATGATAAATACTCATTGAATGAAAGCGGCAGCATTTCAATTTCAACATATCTGCCGGATAAAAGTGTTGCTAATTCTCCGGACATAAAATAAGCGTTAGAGCCCGTTATATAAATATCTGTATTATCTTTTATATATAAACCATCTATTGCTTTTTGATAATCTTTTACATTCTGAATCTCATCTAAAAAAATGTAATTTTGTTTATCAGGTTGAAGCTTTGATTTTATATGCTCATAAAGTTTTTTATAATCCGTTAATTCTTCATTATCCGGATCTTCAAAGTTAAGTGATATTATTTGAGATTTTTTAACTCCGTTTTTTAACAAATAATCTTTAAAAAGTTCTAATAATGTTGATTTGCCGCATCTTCTTATTCCGGATATAACTTTAATCAGGTTTTTATCCTTAAAGCTTATTAGTTTTTTTAAATATTCGCTACGTTCTATCATACAAACATTATAAATCATTTTACCAAGAAGTCAAGTTTTGGAAGTGTATTTCTAAAAATATACCCAGATAAAATCTTTTGGAATTGTTTTTTAATCTCTAACATATAACTTTACAAAAAAATATCTGTTAATTTGAGAATAAATTATCAGAGAGTTTTGAAATTTTTCCCTCTAAATGCGTGCAAAATTGAAATCCTCTCAAACTTACGGGGGTAGTATTCTTAATGTCTCTGATAATGTACAGTTATTTCGTATCATTTCAACATAAATAATTGTTAAGCAAAAAATTTACAAATTTTCTGTAAATTTTTAGAATTTTAGTGGATGGTGATGGCTAAAACCATGTAATAGCATGAAAAATCATGTCAATTACCCAAATGGCTTAGGTAAAAATACGGATTTGTGGGCAATTCAAATAATTATTATAATGTGAATGTTTATAAGATTTACACTAGTCTTTCTAAATGGTGGGCGTTGAAAAGAGTTCTTTTTCAAAAGCTGACTAAATGTCAGGTTTTGAATGAGAAGAGAACTCCCGTCGGGAGCAAGATACCTCTCAAACAAAAAAGACTACCGAAGTAGTCTTTCTAAATGGTGGTGGTTTTAGTCAAGAGAGCAAAAGGCTCTTTAGATATTTCTTGATAAACAGTTTTTTAGGATATTTTCTGTTTTCAGGATTTTAATGATATTATTATATGGGCAAAACTACGTAATAGTTGATTTTTAGACCTAATATACTAAATAATTTAACAGGGGATTAACAGGTTAAAAACAGGAGTTTAACAGGTTAAAAGCAAGTTTATAATAATAAAAAGGGAGACAAATTATGAAAACAATAACGAAAGAATTGTTGAACCACATTCAATAGGAATTATGAAAAACGGTGAAATTTCATTATTTGCCTATCAGATTGGCGGATATTCGAAATCAGGTATTAATTCGAATCCTTTTAGAATGTTTCTTTTAAATAAAATATACAACATAGAAATTTTAGAAAATAAGCATTTTACAATTCGTTGGAACAAAAGCGAATGCTACAACATAAAGAGGTTTGCCTATGAAATAAAACGAGTTAAATAAAAATAGTAATATTATTAGAGATGGGAACCATATCCCCATCTCTAATTTTGTGTACCTAAAATTATTAAATGCACTATTATTTTACGACTTTATTTATATCAGCAGTTATGTCATCACCGCCGTATAAAACCATTCCTTTTGATATTACTATATCATAACCTTTTGCTTTTGCTTGTTGTGCTATAGTTTCTGAAATACTTTTATCTACTGCTTTTAATCTTGCTTGATAATCTTTTGCTATTGCTTCTTTTTTCTTTGCAAATTCAGCATTGTATTTCTTTAGAAGTTTATCTTTTCCTTCTTGTGTTTGTTGTTTTTCAACATCTGCTCTTACTGTTGTTAACCATTTCTCCAAATCTTGGATTTTCTTTGTTTGTTCTTGTTTTAATGCTTTTACTTGTTGTGATTGTGCTACTACTGCAGGTACATCTACGACTGCAATTCTTTCTGCAAATGCAGGTGTCATTGTTGTTAATCCTAAAATAATTGCTGTTGTCAAAATTTGTTTTTTCATCTCGTTATCCTCCTATATTTTCTATTTCTTTTGACGATAAATTTCTATTTTCTTTTAAATCGTTATTGTCAGAATCAGACATCGTATAATTATTTATTTCTTCTGTAATTATATCGCTCGTATCTAATTTTACAGGTATAGCTTTTAATGGCAAAACTTCCTGTGGTGTTACTCTGTTTTGATTGTCTTTATTAACCTGTTGAACAATGTTTTCTTTTAATGTTGCTCTTGTGAAACTGTTTTCACTATCATATCCATTTACCAATATTTTAGGGATATAATAAACAACAGGTGCATTTGTTTTTATAATGTTACTGTCATTCATATTTAATGTAAATTCACCGGTTTTCTTTGTATATAGTTGAACTTGTGCAGGAACAATATTGTTTGTTCTGTTATTAATTACAACTTTGTGGTTGTAACCTGATGCGTCGTGTTTTCCGTTAGTAATTGTTGCATAAGTACCTATATAACCTTTATTAACAGTTAAATCTGTAATATTTGTCGTTATTGTTGCTTTATCTGAATATAGTTGATTAAATATAACGCCATGATTATTTGTTTCATCAGTCACTATATTTATATTAACATTTTTAGCAAGGTAAGTACCATCTTTATAGTTATAATTTGTACGAGTACCTCCAACAGATGCAACATCATCAGGTGATACACCTCTCACTTCAAATACTATTGGTTCTGTTGTTATATCTGATAATGCATAAGATTCAAATGTAACATTATCGGCAACAAGTTTAACGTCAACTAATCTGTTTCCGTTTTCATCTTTCAAGCCTAAACCTAAAATATCTGCATTTTTAATTATTATATTTGAATTTCCGCCATCTTCATTATATGCATCGTATGCTTCCAAGATAATTTGTTTACCACCTGCATTACGTGCATCTTCTGATATCGGTAATATTGAATCTTCATCGTCAAGATGTTCGCCATACATTGAGATATCGTTTATAATTAAGTTTTTACCTTTTTGTTTAACACTTATTGTATTGCCAAGTACTAATTGTTCAATAGTTGTTTCATCTTCTAAATCTAAAACAATTTGTCCTAAACCTTTTGTTCTTGCTTGTGCTATTCTTAATTTTTCTCCAACTTTATTTGATCTTCCGTCAAAATATATTGAATCGTAGGCTTCCAAATATACTCTTGAATCCGGATTGCCAAGATGATCTTGTATTATTGTAAGATTTTTACCGTCTTCACCAATATCATCACTTGCAACTATTGATACATTTTGGCCTGAAATTACATAATCACCTATATCTCCTGCATTTTTAACAGAATAAGAAGCATATGGTGCATAACCTTGTTCATCTACTTCGCCAGTTTGGGTCATATCTGCTGCTGTTAAAACAATATTTCCGTCAGATACAACGTTATAAAGATTTAAATCAGATTCCTTTGCTCTTAAATTAATAAAGCGTTTATCCGTTTTATTTTCATTTTCAGCTTTTGCTGTTATTTTTCCATTAATTTTCACATTTATTGATTCATCTACAATTCTCGTTTCAGCCTTTGTTGATACTCCAGGTTTTTTAGCATCTGTTCTTCCGATATCACCGTCAGTTACGTTCATTTCTAAATCTCCACCTGCAACAAACATTGTCTTATAACGTGGATTTCCTGTGTGATTTTTTCTGTTTATTCCATTAAATGTTTTTGCTGTGCCATTATAAACAGAACCATTTATTTCATTTATAACTATATTTCCTGCGGTTGCAGTAATATAATTGTCATTATTTGATTCGTACTCTCCAATATAAATATTTGAATTACGATTTGTAATATTAATATCTTTTGTTTCGTTTTTAATTAAACCCTGTATGTCTGTACCTTGAGAACCAATGTTATTTATATTTGTGTAACCGTTAGTATTATTAATTTGACCGCTTGTTGTTAAATAGATTCCACCTTTAGTTGAACTATTTGTAATAGTTGTATCACCAAGAGTATTTGATATCCTTGAACCTATTTTAATAGAACCGTTAGTGTTGTTTTCAATTGTTATATTGCCATGATTATTTTTTATAGCAGAATAAATTTCAGAACCATTAACAGTATTAATATTAACATTACCATTTGCTGTATTATTTACGGTTCCTGCCATAGTTAATTTGCCTGAATTATTTGTTGTTAAAATATTTATATTACCATTTGTATTAGTTATGACATTGTCTGACAATAAAGACAATGCACCTTTTTTATTTCTGATTGTAATATTACCATTTGAGTTTGTAATTTCTGAGTCTATATTAGTAGTAGCACTATTTGTTGTAACACTAATATTACCTTTATTATTTGTAATATCTCCGATAATTATATTTGAACCATTTGTACTTGAAATAGTAGTGTTACCTTCTTGGTTTACTATATTTCCTGATTGGCTATAGCCGTTTGTACTTGTTAGTTTTATTGATCCTTTTGTTGTTGATACATCAGCAACTGACAAACCTTTTGATGTTATTACAATATTTCCGATATCATTTGCAACGGCTTTTGTTATTACACTGTTTCCGTTTGATGTAATTGTAATATTTCCATTAGCATTTGTTATTGCTTTTGATATTGATAAATTTGATGTTGAATTATTTGCAATACTCACATTACCAACATTATTAATTGCACCTGCAATTGTTGTTGTACCTGTTCCGTTTTGAGTAATTATTAAATCGCCATTATTACTTATTGCTTTTATTATTTTTAATATTTTACCAGAGTTTGTTATTGATGTATTACCCAAAACATTTGTTATTGCACCTGTAATTTCTAAGTTATTTGCATTATTGCTTATTGTTGTATTACCATTTTGATTTGTAATTTGATTTGATACTGTCAAACCGTTTAATGATGAGATAATCACATCATTATTTGTGTTTGATACAGGTCCAGCAACGGTGAGTTTTTGTGCGTTGTTTGTATTCTTAATTGAAACACCATCAGTTGCCGATACACTTGAGGTATCTGCTAGTGTTAAATCACCTTTTTTATTTGTAATTGTAATTGTACCATCTAATGTTTTAATATCTGATGCTATATTTGATGTTGTTCCTTTAGTAGTTATATTTATATTACCTTTTGTATTTGTAATATCTCCGACAATTACATTAGTACCGTTTGTACTTGAAATAATTGTGTTACCTTCGCCATTGATAATATTACCTGATTGAGAATAACCGTTCGTACTTGTTAATATGATTGCACCTTGTGTTGTTGATATATCTTTAACTGTTAATCCGTTTGATGTTATTGTAATATCACCAACATTTGTTGATATAGCATTTGTAATTATGCTATTTCCATTATTTGTTATTACTATATTTCCGTTTGTATCAGTAATCGCACCTGATATTGTTGCTAAGCCTGAATTATTTGAAATGTTTATATTTCCTGTTTCATTTAATACCGCATTTGAAATTGTTAAACCGTTTAATGATGAAATAACAACATCACCATTTGTATTTGAAACTGATCCCGCAATATTTAATGCTTGAGAGTTATTAGTATTTTTGATAGATACACCATTTGTTGCTGATACACTTGAGGTATTTGTTAGTGTTAAATTACCTTTTTTGTTTTCTATTTCTACTGTTCCGTCGGATGTTTTGACTGTTGATTTAATCTCAGAACTTGTTCCGTTAGTTGTTATTTTAATATTACCTTTTGTATTTTCTACTTTACCATTAATTAAGTTTTTACCATTTGTACTTGAAATAGTAATGTTACCTTCTCCGTTTGTAACATTACCTGATTGACTATATCCATTTGTAGTTGTTAATGTAATTGTACCTTTATTTGTTGATAAGCCAGCAACAGATAAACCTTTTGAATTTATTGTGATATTGCCAGTATCATTTGTTATTGCCTTTGTAATTAAACTGTTTCCATTTGATGAAATTACTATATTGCCGTTTTCATTTGTTATTGATTTAGAGATTGATAAATTAGATGTTGAATTATTTGAAATATTTACATTACCAACATTATTAATTGCTCCGGATAGCGTTACAGCACCGGTTCCATTTTGAGTAATAGTTAAATCACCGTTATTATTAATATTTTTAGTAATTTTTAAAGTATTACCTGCATTTGTTATTGAAGTGTTACCAAGAACATTTGTTATTGCACCTGATATCAACATATAATTTGCATTATTGCTTATCGTTGTATTACCATTTTGATTTGTAATTTGATTTGATATTGTCAAGCCTTTCAAACTTGAAATAACAACATTTCCTGTGCCTGAATTTGATACAATTCCTGCTATACTTAAAGTTTGTGAATTATTTGTGTTTTTAATTGATATATCATCTGTTGCTGATACACTTGATGTATTTGTTAATGTTAAATTACCTTTTTTGTTTTCTATTTCTATTGTTCCATCTAATGTTTTTATATTTGACGCTATATTTATACCTAAACCATTTGTTGCAATTTCTATATTACCTTTAGTATTTGTAATATCGCCAATAATTACATTTGAACCATTTGTGCTTAATATAGTTGTGTTACCTTCGCCATTTGTAAGATTACCTGATTGAGAATATCCGTTTGTACTTGTTAATAGGATTTCTCCGTCATTTGTTGATATATCAGAAACAGTTAAGCCATTAGAAGTTATTGTTATATCGCCAATATCTGTTGCAATTGCACCTGATATACCTGTTGTTCCAGCATTTGTAATTGTTATATTTCCGTTATTGTCTGTTATTGCTCCTGATATTGTTGATATGCCTGAATTATTTGAAATGTTTATATTTCCAGTTTCGTTTGATATAGCGTTTGAAATTGTCAAACCATTTAATGATGAAATAACGACATCATTATTTGTATTTGAAACAGATCCTGCAATATTTAATGCTTGAACATTGTTTGTATTCTTAATAGATATACCGTCTGTTGCTGATACACTTGAGGTATTTGTTAGTGTTAAATTACCTTTTTTGTTTTCTATTTCTATTGTTCCGTCTAATGTTTTTATATTGGACGCTATATTTGTGCCGGAACCATTTGTTGATATTTCAATATTACCTTTAGTATTTGTAATATCGCCAATAATCATATTGGAACCGTTTGTACTTGAAATAATTGTGTTACCTTCGCCATTTGTGATGTCACCAGATTGAGTGTAACCATTTGTACTAGTTAAAGTTATTGCACCTTTTGTTGTTGAAACATCTGCAACTGATAAGCCCTTTGATGTTATTGTAATATTACCTGTGCCATCTGTAATATTATTTGAAATAGCACTTGTAATTATACTGTTTCCGTTTGAGGTAATTACTATATTGCCATTTTCATTTGTTATTGCTTTTGATATTGATAAATTTGATATTGAATTATTTGCAATATTTACATTACCAACATTATTAATTGCTCCTGATATGGTTACTGCACCAGTTCCTCTTTGAGTAATTGCAAAATCACCAATATTATCTATATCACCTGTTATATTAATTTTACCGCCACCATTTGCAAATAAAATTTCACCATCAAGATTTGTAATTTCACTTGCTGATGTCATATCACCATTTGTATTGTATATTGATAAATCACCTTTTTTGTTATATATGGAGCCTTTGATATCCAATCCGTTTTTAGATGAGATTTCAATGCCTCGATCATCATTAGTCAATTCAGCATTAATAGTCAGTTTTTGAGAACTTCCGCTATTTTGAATGATGATACCCTTGGTTGCCTCTATTTTCTTAGCATTTTTAAATTCTAAATTACCTTTTTTATTGTCTATTTCGATTTTACCATCAGAGGTTTGAATGTTTGAATTAAATTGGGTACCTGATGAATTTGTTTCAATTTCAATATTACCTTTGGTATTTGTTATATCTCCATTTATTACATTTGAACCGTTAGAAGATGATATTAAGATCTTACCATTATCTGTTTTAACATTTCCGTTTTGAGTATAACCATTTGTTGATTTAATAGTAATATCACCTGCTGTTTCAGCAACTACAGAATTTAAAGTTAAACCTTTTGAGTTTATTACTATATCACCTAAATTTGTTTCAATTGTGGTTGAAATTATGCTATTTCCATTAGATATAATGTTGATATTTCCATTTTGTGCTGAAATAGCCTTACTTATTGTTAATTTAGAACTTGAATTGTTAGTAATATCAATAGCACCGATATTATCAATTAAAGATTTAATTGTTGCAATACCGGTTCCATTTTGAGTAATAGTTATGTGTCCTGTATTTGTAATATTTCCGCTAATATTTAATTTATCTCCTGAATTGGAAATTTGAATATCACCAACATAATTTGTTACAGCTCCTGACAATGCCAAGTTTCCTGCAGTATTGGAAACAATAATGTTTCCGCTCTGATTTATAATATTTTTAGTAAGACTTAAACCGTTAGCTGATGATATTTCTATATCACCTGCAACAGAATTTGTTATAGGAGAATTAATAACTAAATTATTGCCAGTATTATTGATACTAACTCCAGTTGTAGCTTCAATAGCAGATGTATCCGTAAATGTTAAATTACCTTTTTTATTTTCAACTTCTATTGTACCGTCTGTAGCCTTTATATTTGAATTTATGTTGGAAGTTGTTGAATTTGTTATGATTCTAATATTACCTTTTGTATTTTCTACTTTACCGTTAATTGTCGCTGATGTACCGCCTGCATTTATTACCGTATTTCCGTATTGATTAGTTATATTTGCATTTTGATTGTAACTATTTGAACCAGATACCGAAATAGTACCTTTTTCTGTTGAAATATTGTTATTAATAGTCAAATCTTTTGATGAAATTAAAATATTTCCGGTTTGATTTTCAACAGTATTTGCAAGATTTAAAGCATTTGATGAGGATAATTCAACATCACCCAAATCAGAATTTTTAATCGTAGAATTAAGATTTAGATTATTTCCGGTATTTTTAATTTTTATACCTTTTGTTGCAGAAATAGGTGCAGTATTGGAAATTGTTAAATTCCCTTTTTGGTTTGTAATTGTAATTGAACCGTCAGATGTTTTAACTGTTGATTCTATTTCCGAACTTGTACCATTTGTTGTAATTGCTATATCACCAACAGTATTTAAAATATCACCATTAATAATACTTGAACCGTTAGAAGTCGTGATTGTTGTATTTCCGTTTTTATTTATTAATGATGCATCTTGTTTGTAATTATTTGTGCTTGATACTAAAATATCACCTTTATCAGTTGTTATAGTATCATTTAATGTTAAACCGTTTGATGTTATTGTTACATCACCCAAATTTGTCGTAATTACATCTGATATCAATGTATTTCCGCTATTTGAGATAACAATGTTGCCATTTTCATTGATAACTGAATTTAAAATATCAATTCCATTTGTATTTGAACTTGATATATCTATTTTTCCGACATCTGTGCTTAAAAGATTACCGCTAATTGTCATTTTATTTGCATAAGAAGCATTTCTTAAGGTAATATCATTTTTTGCCTTAATTTCAGAAGCATCAGATATAACTAAAGTTCCGTCCGAATTGAATATCTCTATTGAACCATTATTTGCATTAATATCTGAAGTTATATTTGTTCCACCTTTTTCTGATTGAATTATTATATTGCCACTATTATTTAAAATAGCTCCGACAATATCAGTTTGTCCTTTAAGTTTATTATTTATTTGAATTTTACCATTATCATTTGTAATGTTGCCTGTTTGTTTGTAACCTCCGCTAGAAGAAATTGTTATATCTCCATTTTTATTTGTAATTGATCCTGAAATATTTACAATATCACTTCCTGCTTTTGTGATTTTAATATTGCCTTCTTTATTATTAATTGTTGACGCAATATTTAATGCCGATGTACCTGATTTTGTGATACTCAAACCATTTTTTGTTGAAATATTACCTAATATATCGGCAACGCCATTGTTTACAGTAATTGAAGTATCATTACTTGAAACAATTGCATTTATTGCATTATCTAACGCATCAACAGCATTATTGATGACAAGACCGTTTTTTGCAGTAATTTTTAGTTTAAGTGCATTTCCGTCTTTTGCATTTTCAATAATGCCTTTAAGATTTAATTTTCCGGTTGAAGTTATTTCTGTTTGTGCAGCATCATACCCGATTTCAGTAACCGTTGCATTGTCTGTTATGCCGTCTGCATACAATCCGCCTTCAATTTGGTTATTTTTTATATTACCAACATTAAGTTGTTTTGATGTTTTATTATCAATTATTATTTTTTGGTAACCGTTAGTTGTCTTAATTGTTCCTGAAATAACCCCTGATGAATCAGAACCATCCTGTTTTGTAATCGTAATTTCACCACCTGTTTGATCTATATCAAACAAGTATATTTGATTATTTTTATATATAACTTTAATGTTGTTATTTGCATCAGATGAAAGATTAATCATATTCTTTTCACCTGTGGTAGGATCTTCAATCAAGTTATTCAACATTGCATCAGTAATTGTTAATGTTCTGTCTTCATAACCCGCTTCAAGAGTTCCTTTTATATTCACTTCATTTGCTTTAAGAGTAATATCGCTTCCTGCAAAAATTTTATCGTTTTCGTTCAGTTTTAATACTGCACTGTTATCTTTTAATGTTATATCAACATTACCTTGGGTTGCTTCTAAATTTATCTTGTTTGCAATTAAAGAATTAACTTCAAAAGCAATATCACCGCTTGCATTTTTAATATCAAAAATGCCGTTAGAATTGATACTGTCAAAGAATTTAATATCCGGTCTAAAGTTCGAATTTGCAAAAGGATTATATATATCATAATAATTCGTAACTGTTACACCCTGATTATATGCAGATGAGCCAATACTTAGATAATGAACTCCATTAGTTGATAAATTTGTAAACGCTTTACGTCCTGGTATGTTGTTTATGTAATTATACGCATCAATTCCGCTGATAGCCGGATTTTTATCTTTAAAATCAGACATGTTTTTGCCGTTGATAATTAATCCGCTTGAAGCAGGAGATGATAAATCAATACCATTAAAGACAATTGATCTGTCAGAATAATTATCTATTTTGAAACTTGATGATGCAATTTCAAATTTTCCGCTACCTGATATTTGATGATTAGCGATACCGTTCAGCTTTACATTAGAAGAACTTTGACGAAGATAATTAAATACAATTGAATAATCCTTATCTGTATCATCTTCTAAAACATCATTCTGTGCTTTTTCTAAATCTGTTTCAAGTTTTTCCTTACGAGCGAGCAAATCTTCTTGTAAATTTGCCTGAACGTCGCGTGTAGCTGTATCATTATCAATTTCAGATTTTAAATGAGTTTGTCTGTCAAGAATAGCCGAAAATTCTGTTCCAATATTTTTATTATCTTTGTTTACAATTTGATTTGTTAAAATATATTGATTATTGTAGATAGTAAAATTACCTTTATCAGAATTTCTAAGTAATGATTTTTGAGAGTTCATTGCATTAATTACGGTTGTTTTTTGAGTATCTGTCAAGCCGTAACTATTTTCATTTAAAAATTCTGTAATTGTAGGAATATCAACATATTCGCCTGTGCCACCATTATAAATTTGTGAATTAATAGCCTCAACTTCCGCAACTTTGTTGCTGTATGCCGTAAATAGCGTGTTAAATGTTGATTCTGAAATACCTGCTGATGTAATTGTATTTTTTAATTCATTTTTAATAATAGTATTTACTTCACTAACAGTTTTAAATGTATAACCGCTGTTTTGTAGCCCTTCAACATAATCAGTTATTTCTTTATTAGCATTATATTCCTGTTGTAATGATAATATTGTTCCGTCTAACGTTGTTAAAGTGTTATTAACTTCAGTAAGATTATCGTTAGTATTTTGTAAATCTATTGTTATTGAAGCGACATTATTTTCCTTCATTTTATCAATATTGATTACACCATTATTTTTAATAGTGTATTCAGAATCATAAAAACCAACGGTAGAGGAATCAACAGAACCATCTCTGTTAATTTTCATATATTTGTCATTACCCTTACCGGCGATAACTTCTCCGTCTAATTTAAGAGAATCTGTACGGGTATTAGAAATATTTGATTTCTTACCTTGACTTGAAATTGGAATATTAAATAATATACGACAAACGGAAAGATATGATACTTCCGAATTTGTAGTACCTTTTCCTGAAGAATATGTAAAATCAATATCATTGCCGGAGATAACAGAAGACTTATTATTTATATTAAATTTATTGTTTATTTTTTTTGTTAACTGACCTAATTCGGTTGTTGTTGGTATTCCGGCCTGTGCTTCCGAATGTGCGTACTGAGTAAGATTGTTTGTAGAATTTGTCATAAAATCTACATCAACAATATCACCTGCTTCAATAATACCATTGTTATTTATCTCATTATTTATTGTTACGGTTAAATAAGATTCAGCCTGAGGATCTTTAAAACCAAATTGTTCTGCTTTTGCTTCTGCCCGTGCAACAAGAATATTATTTGCATCTAAATTAATATCAACTTTTGAATCACTAAATAATATTGAATTTTCACTAATATTTAAAGTATTGTTGTTTTCAACGTTTAAAGTATTTGAATTTTTAGGACTTGCAGTAAATCCTGATGCTTTGGCTCTTGTTTGTTGTTTAAAGTTTGATTCGGTTAAAACACCAATATTTAATTTTTCTTTTGCTCGTATTTGTGAATTGTCAATATTGATTTTACTGTTTTCTTTTATATTATTAGTTACATTTAATTTTTGAGTAGCAATAAATCCACCACCTTTACCATAATAAGTCAGGTGTTTATCTCCTGTTGATGCAACATTCGCCGTTGATTTCAGATTAATATTTTTTGCTTTAATTTTTGAATTTTTAACATTTAATTCAGCATTAGAATTATATTCCTGAGAATATATGTTTTTAGATACTGCAACAATACCCGCAGACTCTGTTTCGGCAGAATCTGCAATAAGTGTATTATTTTTTACATTAAGTGCTACATCTGATAAAGAATTTATATCTGAATTTTCAACATTTAATTTTGTTTTTGTATCAAATTTCACATTGTAATTCAATGCTCCATCACCAATTATACCACCTACCCATTGGTATGTAATAGTATTAGATTTATTCGTTGAGACATTAGATAAATTTATATTATTAACTTTCTTATTTGAATCAGTTATCAGATTTGAAAGGGTTAATATTGCATCCCCTTTTATGTCATTGCTTAAACTCAAATTATTAACTGAAGCAATACCACCTGCTTTTGATGTAAGGTCAAAATTAGTATTTCTGTTTGTTTGAATATCAGCAGTAAGTGTTCCTGAATTAAAGTTTCCGCCTATATCTACATAAGTATTGTTTTGTACTAATGATTTTAATACCATTTTTAAACCGGGAACAAGTGCTGCAACAGCAGAGAAAGCACTTACTTCATTAAGTACAGTATTATTTACATATATATTTGCGGCATTAGCAATGGTGTTATTTCCTGCAATATCTATTTTTAAATCCCCGTTAGCGGTGGCATTTATTTTTGCATTGCTAACTCCGAAAAGTGTTGCAACATTACTGTCTAAGTTTGCAATATTTACTTCGTTTTGCATTGCTTTAATTATTAAACTGTCAGCATTATGTTCATTTGCTTTTAATTTTGCATTAATTTTTGCTTTGTTTGTAGCATTAGCTTCCGCTCCGGTGTAAAAGCCTAAAATACTTGAATTTACGGAGAAAATTTGAGATGATGCGTTAATATTAGCTGCTTGTGTGTTATCAGAATGTTTTACACCTGATAAAATTTGTGTTTGCCCAAGATTATTGAGAGTCAAACCACTTAAACTATCAATTCCTGAAGTTAATTCAGCATCCATTGTTGCACCTGCACCACCTATTGCAGCAAAGGATACACCTGTAACGGATACAATGTTAGTTCTTGAATTAACTCTCATTAAATCCGAATCTGCTATTATATTTAAACCATTCGCAGTTATCGTTCCATTGACATTTTCTATAATTGCTTTTGTGATTGATTTTTCTTCTGCAGTATTTTTAATATAGGTTATAGGTGCAACCAAACTTACGACTGTTGTTCTCAAAACAGAACTTAAATCGGCATTATTTGTTGCATTAATATTAATGGCACCTGATGTATCAATATTTGTATTACCTGAAATAAGTGAAATTGTTTTATTTGTATCAATAGCTTCTGCTACCGATATCCCAGCAGAAACACCACTAACCAGAACTGAAGTTCCTAATAAATCCGCTTTTGCATCAGAACTTGATATTACATTAACATCATCTGCTGATATTGATGCATTTTCTATTTTTGAAGTTGTATCCGAACTGTTTGCATAATATGCACTTGAACCTGCAACAGAAAGAGCCGCAACATTGATATCAGTATTTACGATTTCAACGTTATTTTTAAATTCGGAATTTAAGTTAACATCTCCGACAGCGTTAATATCTCCACCTGCAACTTCTGCTAAAGTATTGTTGTTTAATTTAACAGCTTTTAGACCAACACCTATTGCCCCAACACCGACAGAAGTATTTACATTTTTTAAAGATAATTTATCAGAATCAATACCTTTTAATTTTGATTTTGCGTTTATATTAACGTTTTCAGTTGTTGAAATGTTAGCATTAGTTGATGCGATTGAACCTGTTTTTAAATTCGCAGGAGATGTTGTAGGCGTGTAGTAATTAGAACCGTTTTGTACTGTTTTATCGTATAATTTTTTGGATTCATCTTTTGCTTTTTTAATATTGCTTTTTTCTTCTGAAGTTGAATATTTATCATTTCTCGTACCTAAACGAAGACCGAATACATCACCTGCAATACCACCTATACCAAGTGAAACGCCAACATTTGTATTGCCTATTGCAATCTGTGAAGATGAATTTACATTAGCATTTTTTGCAGAGATTAAACCTTCAGACTCGGATAAAATTTGAGCTTTGACTAAATTATCTGATTCAAAGAAATTTACGTTTGCACCGGCAAATCCTGCTCCGCCATAAACAGAAACCATAGTATTTGATGCTTGCGTTTTATCATCAGCTAAAACGTTTACATTATCAGATAAAAACATTTTCTTATTTTTGGCATCAATCAGTGCAATTGTTGTTGAATCAAGTTCATGATCAAGTATATCCACTAAAAGTCCTGCTCCAACAACACCTGCTGACACTCCAACGTTCCTGTTTGTTAAAACCTTATCGGAATAGGCTTCAACATCAAGTGAAGTGGCTTGTTCTATTGCTGTTGATATAACATCAGCTGTTGTTTTGTTTTTATAGATGTTAAAAATATTACCGGTTGTAGCACTCATCCCTGTTGCAGCAACAGCAACACCGCCTGAAACATTTGTTATTTTATCTTGTTTATCTTTATTTGCTAAAACTTTAATATTTCCTGCATTTAAAATATTTGAATCTTTAATTGATGCTTCTGTTTCGTTAAGGATGTGATTTTTAACAACGTTTGCAACAACGCTAACACCTTCTATTGCAACTCCAACGGATGCTAAAACGTTCAAACCGTACAAAGATGAATTTGATAAAACAGAAATATCTCGTTCAGTATCAATATTTGCCTTATCAATTATAGCTCTTGTGATATCAGCATAATCATTGATTACAACCAGACCGACACCTGCAACAACACCTGAACCTGCAACGCCTGCCTGAATATCTCTTGTTTTTGTGTTGTTATTAGCATTTACGCCTATTAAACTATCTTCAATAGTTGCATTTAAAATACCTGCTGTTGTTTCTGATTTATAGGTATTTATGGCAGGATTAATTGCAAGAGCAACCGTACCTGCTCCTCCGCCTGCAACAATAACATGAGTTGAGTTTTGATTACTTTCGGCATTTATAGATGTTTCATTTGCTTTTACCTTAACATTTTCAGCCGCATCCCATTGTTGTTTCTTTGTATTATATTCTGCTTTTTGTGCAGATGTCGGATTTTTAGGTAGAACAGGTTCGTCCATTTTTAATTTGTCTATTTTTGCAACAGTTTTGTCTGTATTGTCGTTTTTAACAACATTAACACCTGCGTATCCTGTACCGCCGCCACCTAAAGCCGCAAGAACCTGAATATTATCTTTTGTATTTTTTGCACTAACATTTAATTTATTTTCTATATCTAAATCAGAACCATTTGTAATAAGAGCATACACATTAGAGTTATCTTTTGTGATTAAAACAGAGGCTCCTACTCCCACTTGAGCTGAAGCAGAAACTGCACCGGAAAGAATATTTTTTATTGAATAATCTTGTGCAACAACATCAAGGTTAGTTGATTTTATTACACTATTTGAAACTTGTGCTTCTATTTCATTTTTTATATTTTTAATTATCCACGCACCTGCAAATGCTAAATGTGCTCCTGATGCAACATCGTAAAACATATTCCAGTTAGTAAAATTCGCATCTTGTTTTAAACCGATGTATTCACCTTTTTCATTTGTTGCAAGAAGTTTTTCAGTATAATCCTCATCAGAGAAATCATCTCTGTCATATTTTCCCTGATCATTTTTTGTTCCGCCCAATGAGTTTATTGACGTAGCATTTACATTTACATCTTTTGCATCTATATTACTATCATAAATCTTTGCATTTACGGTTTTATTTAAAATATCGTAATTTATTGTTCCGCTAAGCACTGCTAGTGCATCTACACCTGTAAGTGCAACAGTTATACCTCTTGAACGAAGTGTTGTTTCATCAAAAGCCAATACATCAACATTATTTACTGTGTTTATGTTACCTTTTACAAAAGAATTAACTGTGTTTGATATAACATTTAATGCAACGTTTGCGGCCGCCATAGTATTTTGTGCAGATAAAGCGGCACCAATAGGAGTAGAACTTGATGTTTCATTTGCAACTGCTCTGACTGAAACATTATCTGCTGATATGTTCTTAGTGTTGTCGTTATTAATTTCTGCTGTAATAGTATTTTTTTGACTATTTACAATAACATCACCGTTAACACCAAATCCTGTATTTGCTGTTGAATAGTTTAGAGTTCCTGCAACATTAAGATTGTCAGTGTTAGAAGTTGCTGAAACATCAATGTCCCCGGTTGCTATAACATCTGAATTTACAATTTTTGAAGACATGATATTGTGTATAAAATCAACATCCAATGCACCGTTAAACAAATATCCTGAAGATGTTCCGCTTACGATTGCTCCTGCGACAGCAACGTTGGTCAAATCATTTCGTGCTAAAGAAGTTACTGACAAACCTGCAATATCCGTTAAAGTTGAATTTTGAACAAGAGCATTCATATTGTTCTTAATATCATTGTAGTTTATTGCAAAACCTGCGCCAATACCCAGTGAACCTCCGTTCAAGTACGCACCGCCACCGGCAATATCAAGTATTGAAACCAGTGAATTTGCCATGACATTTGCAGTTATTTTATTTGATTCATTTTCAGAGGAGATTACAGATTCGTTTATTATAGCTTCAATGGTCGGAGTTATTGTATTACTTGTATAAGAACCTCCAACTGCAGCTTTAAAGCCTTCCGCTTGTGCCTTTGAATCAGCACTTGCTCCTGCACCTATTGCAATATCAACAATTTTATTCGTATTATCTGCCGTAACATTTAAAGCAGAATTAGATTTTGAAAAAGTTATATTTTCTGACTTGTCTATTTTTGACGAAATTTTTCCATCTTGTCTGTAAAAATTAAGTGCAGCACCTGCTCCAACTTTTTTTGATTTACCAAGTCCGCCTGACATATTAAATATTCTTGATTCTCTATTTGATTTTACATCCAATTTAGAACCTGTATGTATTGTTGTTTCAGACACAACACTTTCAACATTTGTTTTGTCATGGTTTATGGTAACAGCACCTGCTCCTGATAATGAAAATTGACCTAAAATATTAGATACATTTCCAACAGGGTTTTTCATATGTTGATCATCATTATTAAAAAAGTCGCCTATAAGATCTTCGTTTGGATTTTCATTTCTTGCCGCATTTACACCGTTATTAGCTTTTGCAATGTCATCAGTTTTTTGTTTTACTCCGCCAGAAAATGCTGCGGCAACAGCTAAATTTAATGTTTGACTATATGTTGAAGAATTTATTAAAGTTTCGTTTAGTGCCGTTAACAAAGATTTTTCAACTTCTGCTTTTATATTTCTTTCAATAGTTGTGTTATTTACATCGGCTCCTATTGCAATACCGCCAGAACTGTCTTGTTGAACATTGTTGTCAACTTCTTGATATTGAGATGTCCAAGCACCTGTTGCAATAATATTTGTTATTTGATCATTTGCTTCTCGTTCAGGCTTTAATACAGCTTTTTTTGTAACATCATCAAGGTTTATTTTTCCACCCGTTGTTTCGACTTTTGCTTTTCCCGCATTAACATTAATATTATTAGCAATTATTTCTGAATTATTTAATATTTTAGAATAAGTATTACCTTTTAACTTTTGAACGTTAACTGAGCCGTCAATACCTATTGTTTGACTTCTTCCACCTGTTGCAATAGCCGTAATATATGCTTGTTCATTTGCACTTGTTACATTAACATTTCCATCAGTTGAAGTAATTTTAGAATTTTCAACAACTGCACTTGCATTGTTATCGTAAATATCCCATATAACATTAGCACCTACACCAAATGTACCGCTATCCATTTGTGGTTTATATTTAAAATCAGGTTGACCCGGAATTTTATAATTTAATTGGTTGATTAAAATATCAATCATGCCTGCGGCATTATAACCAATGACCGAATTTACAGCATTAACAGTCAAGTTTCCATCAAGATTTATTTCAGAATTATTTTTAATGTTTGCCAATGTATTATTAATTACTTCGTTATATATAACTGATGCTGAAACATCAACACCCTCTGCTTTTGAAGTTGTTTGAGCAAAGTTATTAAAAAATCCTGTTAGTCTAAATTTTGGTAAAATAGCATCTGTAACAGAAGTTGTTATATTTTGGTCAGCTACACCTGTAAAATCAACACCTGATGAAAAAGAGGCATCTTGCAACGGATAAACTTTAGATATATCCCATTTACCATTTGCTTCAGATGCAAAATTACCGCCAAATTGAAGTTTATCAACTCCAAAAATCTTAAATGGAAATTTAACACCAAAAGTTATAGAACCTTGGTTCATTGGTAATTCTGTTGTTGCATTAACATCTAAATCATCAGCATCAATTTCTGATTTGTCAATTATTGCATTGGTATTATTATGTTCTTCATTTACAATAACACCAAGACCTGCACCGACTTTTGCTTTTCCGTTTGATTCTGCAAGAGCACTGTTTGCAGTTAAATCGACAGTGTTTGCCTGAACATTAGCATCGCCTGTCGCATTAACTGTTGAATTTGTTATTTTAGCATTAGTATTGTTTGTTGTGTCGTTCCAAACCAAAGCTCCGCCTGCTTGAACCAAAGAGTTTCCTGTTGCTTCAATTTCAGTTTTTCCTTTGATTCTTGAGAATAAACTTCTGTTCAGATATGTTGTTTGAAAAGTTTTGAGTTTCTTTTTTGTGTCAGAAAAAATATGTGTTTGGGGTGCTGCATTCGCATCCTCAATTTTACCTGATGCTGAATTTTTAACAGAATTTAAACTTTGTGCAATTACATCAACATTTTCTGTAACCGTTACATTACTTTCGTTACTTATTTCAGCATTAACATTATTTTGAGAACGATTTAAAATACCGACTAAAGATATTGCAGAACTTGGTGAATCGCCTCGTTGTTTAACATTTTTATCAACTTTTGCCGTCATTGCAAGCTTAACATCACTGTCAGAAAGATTTACAGCTCCAACCTCTAAATTTCTTGCATTGACAGTTGTATGATCAAGTTTTGCTTCAGTTGTTGTTTTTGTTGTATTGTTCAAAAGAATTGCAAATGCACCATCTTCAATAGGCATTGATAATAAACTATCAGAGGACATTAAAATTTTATTTGTGTTTAAAGACAAAGCCCCAACATTTGTATCTCTTGTTGAGTTTAAGTCTGAATTTTCAACTATTGCCCTAGATACCGTACTTGTACCAACACCATATATACCGATTGGTAATACTTGAGCTAAAAGACTTGAGGTTGCAGTTAAAGAAGAATCTGCAAAAGAATTTATATTTATATCATTTCCTGCATTTACGTTTGTTCTTTTTATATCTACAATAGCAGATGTTTTTGGGCCTTCAAACCCGTTAAAAATTCCTGAAGAAAAATATTCTGAAAGTTTAGCATTTGCTCTTTTTGTTGTATCTATTGAACCGTCTTTACCTACAACAGCATCTTTTATAAGAAGAATTGCAGTAGGTGATAACAGGTTTATATTTTGTACAGTCTTTGATTGTGCATCTGCAAGTATAGATGCATCATTTGTTGCATTTATTATTGAATCTTGTATAGTAACATTTGCTTCGGCACCGCCTGATTTTCCCCAAAGACTTGTTAAAGAATAATTAGGAGAAAATAAATCTACAACAGTATTTTTAATAAAAGCAATAGAATCAAGACTTAATGTTGTAATTATCTTCTCATTTGTTGCAAGTGCCTTAATATCAATATCATTTGACACAATTTTTGAATTGGCAATATTAATTTCTGCTTTTACATTATCTCTGCTTTCCTGTTGTTTATATATCGCATTTGATTTGATATCAATTTTATTTGATGCTATTAAATCAGATTTTTGAATATCTGTTTTTGCATTTGAATCACTTTGTGCCAAGATAACAATTTTACCGTTTTGTAAATCAAATGTTGTTGCATCTGTTATATTGTGATTAACTAAACTGTCAAAAATATTTTTTGCTGCATCATAATCAGTAAATGTAGTATTTGTATCATTCCACCCTGAAACAATACCGGCATGAGAATTATTTTGTCCTTCAACTTTTATATTTTTACCATAAAGATTAACTTCACCTCTTGATAAAATTTTGCCATTGACCTTAATTTCACCTGCCGAACTGTTAATTAAGTTTTTATAGGCGTCACTTCCAAATACATAGTTAGAGACAGCATCAGAGTTAACACCGTTTAAGTATGAATTATACTGACTTTGTGTTGGAGTAATTAATGACAATGCACCAACATTTAAAACACCCGAAGCACCGATTACAACTCCACCCGGAGATACAAAAATTGCGTGTCCATTGAAGAAATTATTGCCTCTCATTGTGTTAACAAGGCTGTTAATAATAACTTGATTGTTAACAAGGTTTACAAAGTTTGAGAAGTCTTTATCACCTTTTTTAAATAAGAGATTTACAATATCACCATTATAAAGTTCAAATTTGTTATATTGTCTAAAACCGGTGTTACCCGAAACATTAGTTGCATCTACATTATAAACGTTTTTTCCACCCTGTTGAGTAGGAGTTACTCCTGAAATAACAGTTTCTGCTGCTATTACAAAAGGTGCTGTTTCAAAGAATATGAAAAAAACGCACAACAATACCGCAAGTATGCGTTTTACTATTTGGTTTTTATATATCATAGATGGATTACTTTCTAGAAAATATACTTCCTTATCTATATATTATTCCACAATTGGTATGATAATATGCAATTATAAAAAGTATATTAAAAATTTTTTACATATTGTTTTGGCTGTTCTTGTTAATATATAATATTTTTTAGTATGAAAAGGAAATTATTATACTTGCTTGTATCTTGTTTTTTAATTTCAGGAACTGCTTTAGCTGAACCTGATTTTAACCCTGCAATATTAAACCCTGCAGGTACTATCAATACGCACGATATGGAAACTTTAAAAAGATTTGAACAAGAAAGGCAAGAAGAAAAAGATTTTCAACAATACAAAGAAAATAATGAAAAAAAAGAAAAAGTAAAAAAAGAAAAAAAAACAAAAACAAAAGTTGAAAAAGCTTCTGTAAGCGAATATGCAACAAAAGGTGTTTATATAGAAAACATTATTATTTCTCCATCTGAAATTCTAACAGAAGAAGAATTAAGAGAAATTATTGAAGATTACACTCAAACAAATTTAACTTTTGACAAATTACAGGAAATAGTAAAAAGAATAAACCATTTATACATTGAAAAAGGATACATTACTGCAAGAGCGTATTTACCTGAACAAACCATTGAAAATGAAACTGTAAGAATAGAACTTTTAGAAGGCAGAGTCGGAGATATTTCAATTACAGGCAATAAATGGACAAGAAAAAGTTATATCGAAAAGAGAATACACGCAAAAAAAAATGACATCTTCAATATTGTTGAACTTGAACAGGATATGACTCTTTTTAATAGATATACTGACGGTGTAGACTTAACAGGTGATTTAAATAGAGGGAAAAAACTTGGAACAACAGATATTGATATAAAAGTACACGAAAAATCACCCTTTCATTTCACAATGTTAATAGATAATGCAGGTCGTAATACTATCGGTAAATACAGATTAGGTTTAATACTTCAAGATGACAGTTTATTTGGAATGAGAGATAAATTGACATTAGGTTCATATTTTTCAAGATATTCAATTACTCCTTTTGTTGATTACAACATACCGGTAAACAAAAAAGACGGAAGAATTGGTTTTTCTTTTTCATCAAGTAATTCCAAAATAGGTTATGGTCCATACAGAATTTTTAACATTAAGAGTCGTTCACAAAACTATTCTATATATTTCAATCAACCAATTATAAGAAAACCCTATATGGAGTTATCAAGTATAAGTTCATTAGAATATAAGCAGGCTACAACAAATTTTGACGGTGTTGATTTATATACAGATAAAATACCTTCAGCAAAAACAGGTTTAAATTTTAGGTATGATACTAAAAGAGGTATCTGGTATTTAAATCAAAGTGTTGCATACGCAGCTCCTATTTTTCAAAGTGATATAAACTACGTAAAAATTGAAGGTAGTGCGTTTAGATTACACGATTTTGGACATGGTGTTGTAGGTCAGTTAAGAGCAAACTATCAGGTAATTCCCAAAAAAGATGTTCCATATGCCGATCAATTTACAATTGGTGGTGTTGCAACGGTAAGAGGTTTTTCGGAAGGTCTTTTGATTGGTCGTTCAGGATATGTTGCAAGTGGAGAACTCTTGTTTCCTCTCGCACCAAGAACAAGAGTTGATAAAAAAACAAATGAAACAAAAAACTTTATAGGTAGCTATCTAAAAGGCTTTGTATTCTGCGATCATGGTATGGTATTTCCATATAAAGGAGAAGGACCTGGTTCGGAAGGGTTCAACAGAAATGACGTATTGTTGAGTGTTGGTACAGGGTTAAGAATAAATCTTCCGGGAGATTTGTCAATGAGATTATCTTGGGGTATTCCTTTAATGAGAAATAATTACGAAGCTTCACCTTGGGGCAGATTTCATTTTGAATTAAGTATGTCACCTGACTTTGATGCTATTGTAAGAATGAGAAAACCTAAACAAGAAGCATTATAATACTAAATATGTAAGCATATTTATTGTGCTTTTAATTGTTCTTTTATTGTCTTACATTCATTTTAAACAAAAGCGTTTTGATTAAGTCGTGGCTTTATACTTA
>DFEL01000109.1 GCA_002369055.1 Cyanobacteria bacterium UBA3803 | reverse complement strand
TGCCCGCCCGATGCGCGGAAAGCTATACATATGATGCAGCGCGGGCAATCTGCCCGCAGCAAGCTTCGTTTCATGACGTAGGGACAAGCACTGCTTGTCCGCACTTTCGATTGGCAGGCACGCATCAGCGGACGAGCGCGGCTCGTCCCTACATAGTAATATTGCGCTGTTACGCTACAATATACCACGTTTTCTGTGTTTCTTATGGCTATTTGAAACACAGTAAAATTTTCAATTTTCCATTTTCAACTTTCCATTTGCAATTATATAAAACGCCTGCCCTATGCAACTTCATGTCATTACGAACATTCGAAGATTGTGTAGTAATCTCATTGATACAATTAGGCAAATTGCAAGCTGACATATTATATCAATGGGATTGCCACGCTCACTAACGTTCGCTCGCAATGACATGGTTACTCAATAACCCCTCTCCTGTCCTTTCGGACACCCTCCCCCAAGGGAGGGAAAATTAAAAAACGAAACAATTTTCCATTTTCCATTTTCAACTTTTAATTAAATAAAAGCCAAACCTCTAAACATCCAAACTTCCAACCTTCTCGCCTCTACGCCTCCAGACCTCTACGCATCTATTGCCCTGCCATAAATAAAAGTCGGCGCGACTGCACCGACTTTTATTCAATCAGTTGTTTACTTCTATTTTGTAATATATTTAATCAAAGTTCTTACACCGATACCTGTTGCACCTTTGCAAAATTCTTTTATCGGCTTATCTATAAATGCGGTTCCTGCAACGTCAAGATGTGCCCATTTAACGTCATCTGTTACAAATTCTTTTAAGAATAAGCCTGCTGCTGATGCACCACCCCAGCGTGAACCTGTGTTTTTCATATCTGCTATTTCACTTTTCAGGCTGTCAAAATATTCTTTGAACATAGGCATTTCCCAGTATCTTTCGCCTGATTTTTCTCCTATTTCAATTAACTTTTTAACAAGTTGGTCATTGTTGCCCATTATGCCTGATGCGTGTGTTCCAAGTGCTACCATGCAAGCACCTGTAAGTGTTGCTATATCTATAATTTCATCAACTTTAAGTTCACAAGCATAACAAAGTGCATCGGCAAGTGTTACTCTGCCTTCTGCGTCTGTATTGTCTATTTCAATTGTTTTTCCGTTCTTTGCAGTTAGAATATCACCCGGTTTGTATGCATCAGGTCCAATCATATTTTCGCATGCGGCTATTATGCCGTGAACTTCTACATTTGGTGCAAATTCTTTAATTTTGCTCATAACTCCCAAAATACACGCTGCACCTGACATATCATCACGCATTGTAAGCATTGATGATGCAGGTTTTAAGTCCATACCGCCACTGTCGAAGCAAAGACCTTTGCCTATTATTGCAATTCTTTTTTTAGGATTTTTAGGAATGTATTTCATGTGAATAAATTTAGGTTCTTTTGCACTTCCTCTTGCTACTGCAAGATATGCATTCATACCCATTTCTTCGCATTCTTTTCTGTTATAAACTTTTGTTTCAAGACCTAAACTTAATGCAATTTCTGCTAATTTTTCAGGAGTTGCATATTGAGCTGGTTCATTTGCAATATTTCTTGTTAATTCCATTGCTTCAGCTCTTTTTTGACCTTTTTTTGTTAATGCTTCATCTGTATTAACATATAGTGTTTCAAGGCGGTCTTTCTTTTCTGTTTTGTATTTATCAAAAGCGTAATCGGCTATCATTGCACCTTCTGAAATCATGTCCGCATAGTCTAAATTTATACCTTCAAAATCAACAGTTAGTGATTTAGCTTTCATTTGAAGTGCTTTTTTAACCGCTTTTGACATTGCTTCTCTAACTTTATTGTTGTTTAAATCTTCTTTTTTACCCAAGCCTACAACAAGAACTTTTTTTGCGGGTTGCTTGTCATAAGTTGGAAGCAGATAAGTTGTACCAAATTTTCCTTCAAATTTGTCTTGTTTTAATGCATATTCATTTGCGATGTCGTTTGATGTTTCTTCACCTTCAAACATGTTTACCAAAAGAATGTCGCATTCTTGTTTTTTTACGTCAGAAATAAATTTAATTTCCATATTTTATCCTTTCTTTTTGCAGATTAATAATAACATATAAATTTTTTTTAATAAACCTATACAAAATATATTTGTCATGATAAAATTTAATTAGTAGTAGTTAAATTTTTTAAAATATATGCAATAAAATTACTTTTTTATATATACAACTTAAAAGGGATTGTTCGGTAGGCTATATGTGCCGAAATTGTGTGTATTTGTAAAAATAGAAAGTAAGGGTATTAAAAATTATGGATTTAGTTTCAATGGTTGCGATTATTATAGTCGTAGTTTTAGCCGTTGTATTTACTGCTGTTCTTGTGAACCAGCGTGCAAAATACAATGCATTAAAAGATGAAGCTCTGAAAAAACAAAATGATTTAGAAGCAAAAGAAAAACTTTTGGTAAAAGAAGCAATGATAAAAGCAAAAGATGCTTTGCAAACAGAGCGAGAACAGTTAAATGAAGAAGAAAGAACAAGAAGACAAGAGTTATCACGCCAAGAAGCAAAATTAGCACAGAGAGAAGATGTTTTGGAAGATAAAATCCAAGATGCCACAGAAAAAGAGGCAGCGGCACAAAAGAAAATGGATGAACTTCTTGAAAAAGAAGATTATCTTGCAGAATTAGTACAAAAACAAACTTCAGAACTTGAAAGAATTTCGGGTATGTCTGCCGAAGATGCTAAAAAAATGCTTTTAGAACAATTAAAAAATGATTTGGCTCAAGAAGAATTACAATTAATTCGTGAAAACGAAGCTAAAATTAAAGAGAAGGCTTTAGAGCAATCTCAAGAAATACTATCAACAACTATGCAAAGATGTGTTATGGATCAAGTTGTTGAAAGTACTGTTTCTGTTGTTTCTTTGCCAAGTGATGAAATGAAGGGTCGTATTATCGGTCGTGAAGGTCGTAATATCAGAACATTAGAAACTCTTACCGGTGTTGATTTAATTATTGATGATACCCCTGAAGCTGTTGTATTATCAAGTTTTGACCCTGTAAGACGTGAAGTTGCAAAACTTGCTTTAGAAAAACTTATTTCTGACGGTCGTATTCACCCTGTTCGTATTGAAGAAATGGTAAATAAGGCTCAAGAAGAAGTTGAAAAGAAAATTCTTACAGAAGGTGAAAATGCCGCATTAGATATGGGTATTATGGGATTAAATAAAGAACTTTTAAAAACTTTGGGTAGACTATATTATAGAACAAGCTATGGTCAAAATGTTTTAAAACATTCGTTAGAAGTTGGTCATATTGCTGGCATGCTTGCTGCCGAATTAGGTGCTAACGTAAATGTTGCAAAGCGTGCAGGCTTATTACACGATATTGGTAAAGCCGTTGATCAAACACAGGAAGGTACTCATATTCAATTAGGTGTTGAAATTGCAAATAAATATGGTGAAAAAATGGAAATTATACATGCTATTGAGGCTCACCATAACGACGTTACAGCAAATACTATTGAAGCAGTACTTGTAAAGATTGCTGATGCAATTTCAGCCGGTCGTCCGGGTGCAAGACGAGATACTTTAGAAATTTACATTAAACGTTTACAAAAAATTGAAGAAATAGTAAATAGTTTTAAAGGTATTAAACAATCATTTGCTGTTCAAGCAGGTAGAGAAGTTAGGGTTATCGTTGAGGCTGAGCAGTTTGACGATTTAGCATCTCAAAAACTTGCCAGAGATATCGCAAAACGTATTGAGGATGAACTTGATTATCCTGGTCAAATTCGTGTTACGGTTGTTAGAGAATTTAGAACAACAGAAATTGCAAAATAATAACTAAATATGGGAACAAATTGTATAAAAATTTTATTTTTTGGCGATGTAGTCGGTAAAATTGGCAGAAATGCCATTACCGACTTTTTGGCTGAAAATAAAAGTAAATATGATTTTGTTATTTTAAATGCAGAAAATGCTTCTCACGGTTTCGGTTTAACTCATAAAAATTATAATCAATTAATTTCAGCAGGTGTTGATTGTTTTACATCAGGTAATCATATTTGGGATAAAAAAGAAATTTTTAATTATATAGAAGATGCAGATAAGCTCATCAGACCTATGAATTATCCTGAAGGTACAATGGGTGTAGGATACAGAATTTTTGAAGTCGGTGAATATAAAATTTGTGTTATGAATTTCTTAGGCAGAGTATTTATGCAGCCTTTGGATTCGCAGTGGAAACTTTTTGAAGATAATATTAAAAATATAAAAGAAATTACTCCGAATATTATTATAGATTTTCATGCTGAAGCGACTGCTGAAAAAATTTGTTTTGCAAGATTTTGTTCTTCTTTTGGCGTGAGTGCTTTTGTCGGTACGCATACTCACGTTCAGACAGCTGATGAACAAATTATTGATGATATGGCTTATATCACTGACGCAGGGTTCTGTGGTGCAAAAAACAGCGTGATAGGTATGGAATATACTACATCTCTTGCAAGAATGACAACTTGCCTTCCTGAAAGATTTGAAGTGGCTCAAGATAATGTAGCAATATTGAATGCGGTTGAAATTATCATTGATGCGGTAGAAGGTAAGGCAACCGATATAAAAAGAATTTATGAGAAAATTGAATATAAAAACAACAAGGAGGTTAATCTTGCAAAAGAACAAACCTGATTTTTGGGGGTGTGTTGTATGAAAAAAGCAGATTTTCACGTTCACACCAATTACTCTGATGGTGTTTTTTCGCCGGAAAAAATTGTAGATACTGCTATTGATGCAGGACTTGAAGCGATTGCATTGACAGACCATGATAATATCTTGTCGTATGATGTTGCTCAAAAATATTTGCAATCTATTGGAAAACAAGACCAACTTGAGATTATTCAAGGTATTGAAGTTAATACTTTATATAAAAATTATGAGGTTCATATTTTAGGATATTTTATGAATCCAAATGACGATGATTTCAAAGCGTTAATTAAAAATCAACAAGATGCCAGAGTGAAGCAAACACTTGAAATCATTGATTTATTGGATAAAAAAGAAGGTATTAAAATTTCTTTTGATTCAATATTGGCACAAGTTGCAGAAGGTGGAAGTATTGGACGTCCACATATAGCAAAGGCAATAACTTCAGCAGGCGGGACATCAAGTGTAATTGAGGCATACAACAAATATATAAATGATAATTCACCGGTTTATGTTCAAAGAAAAACTGTTTCTCCTCAAGATGCTGTCGAAATTATTTATGACGCAGGGGGTATTCCGGTTATTGCACATCCTCACGATATTGACATTGCTGAAACTTTAATTAAGGACCTTATGACTTACGGTTTAAGAGGTATTGAGGCTTATCATCGCAAGCATTCACCTGCTGTTGTTGAATATTTTTCTTCTATGGCGGAAAAATTTGGATTAATAGTTACCGGTGGTTCTGATTTTCATGCACCAAGTATGGTCAATGGACAAATTCTTTTAGGTAAGCATTTTATTCCAGAATGGATTTACGATAAATTGATTCAGGAGAAAAAGCGTCTTGACATGGCATAGCAGGTATTAATATATGAAAAAATTAAGAGCATTTACTTTAATGGAACTGGCAATAATTTTATTTTTAATCGTAATTACGGTTATGGTTGTTTTGCCGCACTTAATTGAAGATAATAAGAAGTTAAATGCTATTGCTCAATGGAAAGATACCTATCATAATTTGGAATATATTTTTTCTGCTCTAAAAGTTCAGTCGAGTAAATCAGACAATAAGGCTTTTGAAAATTCAGTTGATGACTCAAATAAAGAACAAGTGTTATATAATCTTTTAAAATCTTATTTGAGAATGGAAGATGAAATTTCCGTAAATGAATATAAAACTTATTATTTAAATAATTCAAAGGTAAATGCAGAAGATATGTATTATATAACAAATTTGCATAAAACTAATTCTGGTAAAATTGTGGGGTTAAAATGGCAAAATACTCCTGTTAGATATTCTGATAAGTTTCCTGTTGCAATTATGTCAGTTGATTTAAACGGGATGAAAAAACCTAATAAATGGGGATACGATATCTTTGGTATAAATATTTATACAGACAGAATTGAACCTTTAGGTAAAACTTATGATGATTATCTTTTGAAATCTGATTGTTCTAAAAAAGGTAAAGGTATATCTTGTTCCTATTATTACTATATTTATGGCGGTCAATTAAATTAGTTTTTCACAGTATTCTGATATTGGGCAATTTGTACAATCAGGTTTTTGCGGTTTACAGCAATTTTGTCCGTGTGTAACAATAAGAGTATTAATTTCTATCCAATATTTCTTAGGTAATTTTTCTCTTAATGCAAATTCTGTTTCTTCAGGATTTTTTGTTTTTACATATCCCAATCTATTAAAAATTCTGTGAACGTGGACATCTACACATATTGCAGGCTTATTAAATCCTCTTGCAACAACAAGATTAGCTGTTTTTCTGCCGACACCGTTGAATTTGCATAATTCATCTATTTCACATGGAACTTTACCATCATATTTTTCAATAAGTTCTTTTGATAGTTGAATAATTTGTTTGGCTTTATTTGCGTAAAATCCAACAGGATAAATAGCTTTTGCTAAATCTTCTTCATTTACTTTTGACATTTCTTGCGGTGTCTTTGCAAGTTTTAGCATTCTTAATGTTGCAGGATATGTTGTTTTATCATTAGTTCTAAGACTTAGTATGCACGAAATAAGTACTAAATACGGGTCATTAAAACTGTCCATTAAACCCACAAAATCACTTTTTTGCTGATTTGCTTCGTGTAGTGTCTTTACAATATCATCTATTTTTGCCATTTATTAATCCTTTAATATCAATATCAAGTTTTAATTTCATTGCATAAATATTGTTTAAGTTAAAACTTTTGAGTTTAACAGCATCCTTTTCTGTTGTAACGATGTTACCTTTATATTTATTGATGTCATCTATTTTGTATTGATGGTGGTCATCAAATGTTACTTCCATTGATAAATTAAATTTTTGTCTAACAAAAGAGTAAAATTGTTCAGGCTGACCTATCGCACTTACGGCTATAACATCTGTTTTTAAAGGCAGAACTTCATTTGTTTTTATATTGTATGTGTAGCCAGGTACTACGTTGCATATAACGGTATTTTGTTCATCGTATTTTTCAAATATATTAGATAAAACATTTTTGTCTGTTTTTTTTGCTGATTTGTTCATGATAACAAGTTTATCGGCTCTTTTTAGTCCGCTTATATTTTCTCTTAACGGACCTGCCGGAAGGTGCTTTTGGTTTCCTAAAAGTTTTTCGCTATCAATTAGTACTAAATTTAAATCTCGTTGTATTTTTCTGTGTTGAAAAGCATCATCAAGTATTATGACATTAACTCCTAAATTTTGTATAGCGTAATTGGCAGCTTTTACACGGTTTGCACATGTTAGAACATTTATCCCCTTTAAATTTTCTGCAAACCAATACGGTTCATCTCCTGCTTCTTTTGCAGTATAAAAGATTTCTTGTCCGTTAGATATTACATTTACTTTTTTAGCAGATAATTTTCCACCATATCCTCTTGATATTATTGCAACATTTTTATCTTGTGCCAAATAAAATTTTGCAAGTTCGGCAACTAATGGAGTTTTTCCTACACCGCCTGTTGTAAGATTTCCGACTGATATAACAAAAGCATTTACTTTTATTTCTTTTAATAATCCTATGTCATACAAATAATTTCTAAATGCTGTTATTTTTGAATAAAAAAATGAAAAAAACTCTAAAAGCGGTAATAATAAACTTTTAGAATTTTTTTTATAATGTATTTCTGTTATTTTACTTTTTAAATTCATTTTTAGAACATTAATCTGAATAATAGGAATCTTTTATTTAATTTTTCTGTAAATTTACGTAGATTGCTTGCTGTTTCTGCAACATCAGTTAATGTTTTTGTTAAATCTGCTTTTTTGCAATCATCAAGCGAATTTACAACTTCCAATGCTTTAGATATATCAACCATTGCTTTATTCACGTGGTCGACAGTTTCAAAAACTTTATATTTTAATTTTTCGTCTTTTGTCATCATGTTGACAGAAGTGCTTATTTCATTGATATTTGTAACTATTGCATTTAAATCAGCACCTAATTGCTTTGCGTCAGTGTTATCAAGAACTTTATTTAAATTGTTTGTCAATTTAGTTAATGCTTCTGTTGCTTCAAATAAAGTTGGTTTAAATTTAGGATCACCACCAATATCTGTTGCAAGTTTTGTAATTTTATTAAAATCATTTGTAAAGCTATCTGCCATTTTCATCATTTTATCTAAATCTTTATTAGATGTTTCGATAAGCTTTTCTGCCTTTTCAACGGTAGTTGCAGCCTTAGCCGTTAAGTCATTGATATTTACAACAGATTGTTTTAAATCTGCAATAAGTTTATCTGACAATAATTCGTTTACTTTAAGGTTAGTTTCGGTAAGTGAAGCTGCTGCTTTATATTGTAAATCCATAAAGTCTGAGATTCTCATTGGTTCAAGTATTGTATATGGTGATGTTTGTTGAGGATAGCTTATTGCTGCATCGTCAAGCGGTGCTATTCTCATTTTATTTACACCGTTATCTTGAATTAATTTACCTTTCATAAATTCAGGTAAAATTAATCCCGGTAAATTAACTACATAGTCAATCTTATACGCGTGTGTAGTTTGTATGCTTTTTTGTAATTCTAAAGGTATTGCTTTTGTTACAACTATATTTGTATTTTTTATGTATCCTACATCATAATATTTGTCATCTAACTTAGTTTGAACAGGGTCGTTTTTGTATGCCAGTTGGTTTCCAACAGCAGGAATATACAGAGTTCTTGTCTTTGGAGGTGTAATTTCCAAGAATTGTTCACCTATTAAACCTGATTGTTGAATAGATATTGTTGAGGCTGTTGGAATTTTTATGTTTGGTTCTGTAATAACAAATTTTAGTTTTACATAACTTTTTTCTCCGTCTATAACAGGTATAATTTCTTCTACTTGTCCGACCCGTAGCCCCATCATTTGTACACCTGAACCTGCACGCATACCGTTTACATCCCTAAAATGTACTTCAATTCTTTCTGCTGAAGAAAATGCTCTGCCTTTTACCCACAGTATTGTAAAAATAAGTACTGTTAATGCTACAAGTGTTAATATTCCAACCTTAAAAGATGATGATTTTAATTTCATATATTATCCCTATTTTATATATTAATTATATCAAAAAAATTATTCTGCTAACATTTTCATTGGTCCTGTTAATGAAGCCGTTACAAATTGTTTTGTATATTCATTGCCTGCCTCACACATTTCTTTTGGTGTACCTTTGAATACACATTTTCCGTTATAAAGCATAAGAACTTTATCTGCTGTACGTTCAATAGTTGACATTTGGTGTGTTACTACGATTGATGAAGCATGAGTTTCTTCTTTCAACCTTACAATATAATCTTCAATTAGTGTTGATGATATTGGATCCAGCCCTGCTGTTGGTTCGTCATACAAAATTGTTTTAGGATTTGTCACTATTGCTCGGGCAAAGCTTACACGCTTTTGCATTCCACCGGATAATTCTGACGGAAATTTATTTTCTATACCTTCAAGTCCGACAAGTTTAAGTTTTTCTTTAACAATGTTGTCTAAATCTTCTGTTGTATATTTTTTACGTAATTCTTTTCTTTCTTGTAGTGCAAATATTATGTTGTCATGTACATTTAAAGAATCAAATAATGCTGAATATTGAAATACCATTGCAACATCACCTTCTGTTGTAGTTATTTTACCTAAATCTTCTTCCAATAATCCGCATATTATTTTTAGAATAGTACTTTTGCCTGACCCTGAAAAACCTACAATTGCTAGTGTTTCTCCGTCTTTTACCTCGAAGGAGATATCATTTAAAACTATTTTTTCATCAAATTTTTTAATTAAATGTTCTACTTTTATCATATTTATTATCCTAGAAGAAAAATGCTACTGAAAATATTAAATCCCAGATTACTATTGCAACGAATGACCAAACTACCGCTTTTGTTGTTGCTATACCTACGCCTTTTGCTCCGCCTTTTGCCATGTATCCGCAGGTGCAGCTGATTAAGGCTATTGTGCAACCGTAAACAAATGCTTTTGCCAACGCAACTTTTATATCATAAATAAACAGTCCTGACCAAACAGATGTAAAATAAGCTTTGTAACTTAATTCGCTAACTGCTGTTGAAGCAACTCCTCCACCTAAAATTCCAAATGTAGATGCTATGATTAAAACAGGAGGCATCATCAATGTTCCTGCAATTACTCTTGGAACAAAAAGATATCTGACAGGGTCTACACCAAGAACAGATATCGCATCAATTTGTTCTGTTACTTTCATTGTTGCTATTTCTGAGGCAAGAGATGAGCCTATCATTGATATTATGGCAAATCCTGACATTATAATACCTGTTTCTCTAACTGTTAGCATTGCCACCAATAAGCCTACATAATTTCCTCCGCCTTGTTTTACCATTTCACCCGCAACTTGCATTGCTACAATTATTGAAGTCATGCTTACTATTGAAATTGTTATTGGTAACGAGCTAACTCCGAATCTTGAAGATTGTTCGATTACTTCTTTCCAGTTTATTTGTCCTGTCAAAATGCACATCAAAGTTTTCAACCCTCTTTGTGCTATTTCTCCGAGTGTTGTTATAAAATCTTCAAATTGCTCTGCGAGTATTTGTAACAACTGGTATGTCGCAGATTTTTTAAAAAATACCCTAATCTGTTCCATTGTGCCAATTATACAATAAAATCAAACTGTTAGCAAGTTTTAAGAACTATTTTATAATCATAAATGATTTTAATCTTCTACCTGTATCTTCGCCAATTTTTTGTTTTGAAACAACATGAATTTTTTTGTAGTCTAACGAGGTTGAGCTTCCTCCATCAAATGCCATTGCGTATTCAAGACCGAGTGTCATGCATAAGTTTCTGGCTTCAATAATATTTTTTGGATTTTTGTTTGTGATAATAAGTATATGAATTTTATCTTCTTTTATTCCAATAATTGTTCTTGCTGTTCTATCCAAAACGGATGCGGATTGTCTTATAATATTACCTTCATCATCTTTAAGAATAAAAAATTCTTCCTCAAGTTTAAGTTCCGGCAAAAGTTGAGGCCCGCCTTGAGCAGAAGTTACAACATTGCATGTAAATTCCACAGGTGTATTATGCGGAACTATTGAATACTTGTATTTTCCATTGCATTCAGTAATTCTAAATTCTGAGCGATTAAGAATTTTTTTCATATTTTGTCTTAATGCAGGATTAGTATATAGTGCATCATTTGTAAGCGGATCTTCAATTATTACCCCATTATCAATTATGTATGAAATAGTTTTGCCTGATTTTGGGTCAAAAAATCCTGTATTGATTGTCAACATTGATTTTGTTGCATCATGTACTTCTTTGTTTGTCTTAAGAGTATCTGTTGAAATAAAATGTATATGTTTTTTTATTGAATTGCCGCTTAGTACAATATGGTAAATACCATTTTCTTCTTCTACACTGATAGATTTTGCTTGACATTGTGCAATACAAAAAATAAATAAAAACATTGTTAGTAATAATTTTTTCATAGATTATAAATCCTTACTTTTATAAAATGCTATAATAGCTCCCAAAAATGCTAATGGTGGTATTATTGCCGTTAAAAACGGATGAAGAACTCCTTTTTCAGCCAGTAAGTCAAAAAACGGAAGTGTTATATAATATATAAAAATAGTACCTATTGCAATTGTAAAGCCTATTAAACGTTGTTCTCGGGGTTTACTGAAACCTAATAAGCAACCCATTATAGCAAGCAGAACGCAAACAAACGGATGGAAAAATCTTTGAAAATATTTGTTTAACATGTAGTGGTATTCTTCATCAAGTGATTCTTTTTTTAGCAATTTAATATATTTTTTTAAATCTGAATTTGTTATATCCCGTTCCCTTTTTACCGAGTATGACATAAGCATATTTACATCAGACGCAACTTTACCTTTAAGAATGCTTATTCTGCGTTTGTTAGCAATGTTTATAAAAATCCCGTCAGGAGATATTTTATAGGTTGTGACGTCATATAAGTCCCAGCGGTTTTTATAAGTTATTCCACGTTTTGCAACATATATTTTATTTAAACCGTGTACATCATCATAAATTTTTCTTGAAAAATCTAAAACAATTATATTTTCCATTTTGTTTTTTCTGAAATTTGATACAACAACAGCAAGTATTGGTTGATTGTTTTCATTTTTTTGAGTGTACATATATTGAATATTTGGATATACACGACCTTCAATTGCGTGCTTTTTATTTTCAGCATAAGGTATTAGCTTATCGTATGTTATAAAGCACAAAGCAGTAAAAACAAGACTTAACATTACAATCGGAGTAATAATTCTGGTAAAAGAAAGACCTATTGCTCTAAAAATAGTAAGTTCGCTATCTTTACTAAGTTTGTCAAATGTAAATAACGTTCCTAATAAAAGACCTACAGGAAAGGCTTTTCCTAAAATTTTCGGAAGTTCAAGTATAAGCAGAAAAATAGCTTCTTTAACGGTGTGTTCACCTGCAATAGTTTCTTTTATTGTATTTAAAAGCATTTCAGGTGCTATCCAAACAATAGTAAATAAAAGAATTGCACCAATTGTTGAAAACAGAACTTGTTTTAGTATGTATTTATCATATATTGTCGGCTTAAATGAAAAATTCATTATAATTGGAAATCCTTTCCAAGATAAAATTCTTTTGCAACAGGGTCAACCGCAACGTCTTCGCTTTTACCCTTAATTTTGATTTTTCCGTCAAAAATTACGTATGCTCTGTCTGTTATAGACAATGTTGCTTTTGGATTGTGGTCTGTAATAAGTACACCAAGTCCTTTATCTTCCGATAATTTTCTGATATTGTCTTTAATTTCTCCTATTGCAATAGGGTCAATACCTGTGAATGGTTCATCAAGAAGAATAAAATTAGGACTTGCCGCAAGTGCTCTGGCTAGTTCTACACGTCGTCTTTCTCCGCCTGATAATGATATTGCTGCCGCACTGCGTAATTTTGTTACCCCGAATTCGTCTAAAAGTTCTTCTAACTTTTTCTTTTTTTCATCAACAGTTAATTTATCATTCATTTCAAGAACAAGTTTTATATTTTCGTCGACTGTGAGCTTTCTGAAAATGGATGCTTCTTGAGGTAAATAACCAATTCCTGCTTTTGAGCGTAAATTCATTGGCCAAGATGAAATATCTTCTCCGTTTAATAATACTTGTCCGCTATTCGGTTTTACAAGTCCGACAACCATGTAAAAAGTAGTTGTTTTGCCTGCACCATTAGGACCTAAAAGGCAAACTACTTCACCTTTATTGACTTCAAATGATACATCATTCACTACGCTTCTGTCACCGTATATTTTTATCAAATTTTTTGTTTCAATTATCATAATTTAATCCTGTTTTACTTAAACCATTTATTTTTAATTTTATTCATTTCTCCGTTTGCGTTTAAAATTTTTATAACATTATTTACAATGTTTATAGTTCTGGTGCTTTCGGTACCCTTTCTAAATGCTATACCATAAGGTTCTTGAGTATATTTTTGAGGAATGATTTTTACTGATTTATCAAGTATAGTGTATCCTAAAAGTATGGTATCATCAGAAGCAAACGCATCTATTTCTCCTGCTTTTAGTGCATCATATCCTTCTTTATATGTTTTATAACCTTGTATTAATGATGCAGGTGCTATTGCTTTTATGCCTTCAGATGCAGTTGTTCCAAAAGTTACACCTATTCTTTTGTCTTGTAAATCCGTAAAAGATTTTATTTTGCTATTTTTATTTACAAGAACTGTTTGACCTGCGAAATAGTATGGTTCTGAAAAATCAACAATATTTTTTCTGCTGTTTGTGATTGTCATTGTCGCAATAAGCATATCTGCTTGACCTGAATTTAGCATGGATATTCGATTTGCAGGCTCGACAATTACAAATTCAATAGCATTTTCATCTCTAATAATAGCTTTTGCTATTTGTTTAGCCAAATCAATTTCAAAACCTTGTTGATTGCCGTTTTCATCTTGGAAACTAAACGGTTTTATGTCTTTTTCAACACCTATAACAAGTTTACCTCTTTGTTGTATACTGTCGTATAAATCCATAGGTTGTTGCTTTTTTCCGCAACCTGATGTGATAAGTGTTATTGCCGTTAGTAATAATATAGTAATATAAAATTTTTTCATAATATCTTTAATTAATCATGAATAAACTATTTTGTAAATATTTTTGATATATAATAATTACATTATGAAAAGAAAAATTAGTATTATAGGTTCGACAGGTTCCATAGGAACTCAAACTTTAGAAGTTATTGAAAAATTGCGTGATGATTTTGAAATTATTTCACTTGCAGGTGGAAAAAATGTTGATTTGTTAAACAAACAAATTGCAAAATTTAATCCAAAATCAATATGTATTTCAGAAAAAAGTGAAAACTTGCATCCTTGCGGAGCAAAAGTTTTATATGGTGATGAAGGGTTAGAGGAAATTTGTTCTAACAAAGAAAATGACATTATCGTTGTTGCCGTTTCGGGCAAAATCGGTTTAAGACCTACCTTAAAAGCGATTGAAAACGGTATAGATATAGCTTTAGCAAACAAAGAAACTCTTGTTATGGCAGGCGATATTGTTATGAAACGGGCAAAAGATGCAGGTGTTAAGATTTTGCCTGTTGATAGCGAGCATTCCGCTATTTTTCAATGTATTCATGGCGAGCCTGAAAAAGTAGACAGACTTATAATAACAGCGTCAGGCGGACCTTTTTTACATAAATCAATAGAAGAAATAAAAAATGCAACTGTTGAGCAGGCACTTGCACACCCTCGTTGGAATATGGGAAGAAAAATTACTGTTGACAGTGCAACTTTGATGAACAAAGGTTTAGAGATAATTGAGGCACATCATTTATTTGATATGGATTATGATAGGATTAATGTTGTAATTCATCCACAAAGTTACGTTCATTCTGCAATTGAATATAAAGATGGCAGTATATTGGCTCAAATTGGTGTGCCAAGCATGCACTTGCCTATTCAATACGCTATTTGCTATCCTGAAAGACCTCAGGGTATAAAATCGAGAAGCTTTAGTTTTGCTGATGCTCAAAAATTTGAATTTTTAAAACCGGATTTTGAAAAATTCCCTTGTCCTGCTTTGGCTTATGAGGCAGGAAGAATCGGTGGAAGTGCTACAACTTGCATGAATGCAGCAAATGAAGAAGCCGTGTTTGCTTTTCTTGATGGCAAAATTACGTTGTACGATATTTATACAACGGTTGAAAAAATTTATCGTCAGCATAATGTAGTTAAAAATCCAAATATTGATGAAATATTTGAAATTGATAAAGAAATAAGAGAAAAAACAAGAGAATTATTTAAATAAAATTATACTTCAAACGGGTCACGTTCTTTGTAATAATTAGGTTTCTTTCTTAATTTATCATTTTTCTTTTTGACTTTATCTGAAACATTTTTGTATGCGTTATCAATTGAGATTTTAGAAAGCGTTTTCTTTGTTCTGCGGTCGCAGAATGTTAGCCAAAAGCTTCGATTAATATTGTCGACGGAAAATGATATTCTGCCTGCAAGTCTGTCACCCGGCTTTATTTGTTTGAACATTAAATTTGTGTCACCAAAAATTGAAGGGTGGAAAATGTTGTTATAATCGTTTACTAATGCCAAATCCATACCTGATAAAGTCAAATTGGTCATATTTGTAATAGAAAGACTCAGTGTAATAGTATTCGCTTCACCAAAAGGATCTTTTTCATGAACTATATTTGTAATTTTTATTGTTAATCCCGGATAATTGACTTCGTGTTGTTTTAATGCGGTATCCTTATATACAGGAAGCGGAACTTTTGTATTTATTTTAACTCTGATTTCGTCACCGGGAGAAATTAAAACATCTTTTCCTTTTCTCCACAAGGACATTCCCAGCCCTATTGTGCCACCAACAGCCGCACCACCCATTACTGTATAACCTTGAGATGCAACAGCAGCTTCAACTCCAAATAAATTTAATGCAAGCAAACCGCCTATTGCACCGCCTGCCGCAGTGTATCCTACATCGGTTGCAACTATTTTTCCTGCTTCAATAACAGGGTGCATTTTTGTTGACATTTTTCCTTCAATTGGTATTTCACGTCCGTCAGGTGTTACCAGATAGTCAAAATCAAGAGATACATAGCCGTTTCTGCCTAATCTTCTCGCTTCCGACTGTTCTTTTATTACTCCGTGTGCAAGTGTGCCTTTCGGTAAAATTACACCGCTATCGCCTGAAACATCGCTTACTACTTCTGCAAAAAATTCATCTCCTTCAAGTGAAAATGAACCATCAATAACTTGAGATACAGTCATTTTTATAACATCTTTTTCGTCAAGTATTTCCACTTGTCCGGTAAAAAGTTCGGATTGATCTTGTTGGGTTGCATCAAATTTTTCGGCATGTCCTTTATAGGTGTCTGCTAAAACAGCTCCTGTATTTAAAAGACCTATTATCATTATTAAACTTGCAATTAATTTTTTATATTTATACATACTTACATAATATACATTTTTTTATAAAAATTCCATTTGTAAATATTCATTGCATAAACTTAAAAAAATATGATTTTTTAGTACAATAAATATATAGCAAATAAGGAGTTTTAATTAATGGATAAATTGATTGGTATTATTGGAATTGTCGTACTTTTAGCAATGGCTTTTGCATTGTCTAATAATAAAAAAGCAATTAATTACAAAACTGTCGGGGTTGGTTTAGCTTTACAAATTATATTTGCAATATTTATATTTAAAGTGCCTATTGGACAAAAAATATTTTTAACAATAGGTGCAGGTATTCAAAAATTATTGGATTTTGCAAATGTAGGCGGTAAATTTGTATTTGGTCATTTATTGGATGGAGAACAGTTACAGTCGGTTTTTGGACCTCAAGCATCAGTTTTGTTTTCTGTACAATTAATAAGTGCAACGATTTTTATGATGATGATTGTAAATATTTTGTACTATTACGGAATTATGCAAAGAATTGTTACTATTTTGGGTAAAGCAATGAATAAACTTATGAAAGTAAGTGGTGCAGAAGCATTATCTAATGTTGCAAGTGCTTTTGTAGGTCAAGTTACTGCTCAAATTATGATTAAACCATACTTAGCAAAATTAACTCGTTCAGAATTACTTTCATCAATGGCAGGTTCAATGGCTTGTACTTCCGGTGCAATGATGCCTGTGTATGCAATGATGGGTATTCCTATTGAATATGTTTTGGCTTCAGCGGTTATGGCTATACCTGGTGCTTTGGTTATGACAAAACTCGTTTATCCTGAAACAGCTACTCCTGAAACAATGGAGAATATAAAATTAAGCAAAAGAAAAACACATTCAAACGTTTTTGATGCTATTGCGTCAGGTGCTTCTGAAGGTATGATGGTTTCGTTAAACGTTATAGCCATGTTATTGGCTATCGTTGCTTTGATTGCTATGATTGATTATATTTTGGCTGCGTGCGGCGGATTTATTTATAATGTGTTCCACTTGACAGGTCCTGTGTTAGGATTTGATTTTCCTAATTTGTCGTTAAAAATGATTTTAGGTAAATTCTTCGCTATTTTTGCGTGGCTTATGGGTACACCTGTTAAAGATATCTTTGATGTTGGTGGTGTTATTGGTTTGAAAATTGTTTCAAATGAAGTTTACGGTTATACTGATTTAATTGCGGTAAAAGATGTTATTTCTCACAAGGCCTTTGTAATTTGTTCATTTGCAATTTGTTCATTTGGTAACTTCGGTTCTATTGCAAC
>DFEL01000016.1 GCA_002369055.1 Cyanobacteria bacterium UBA3803 | reverse complement strand
CTTCACCTGATTTAGCATTTTTATTAGGAGTAATAGTAGTAGTTGAAACAACTTTGCCATCTTTATCAGTTACAGTAGAAACATAACCACCTTTACCATCTTTTTTCGTAACAGTTGTAGAACCGTCGGCATTATGAGTTGTACCTGCTTTTAATTTATTTTTATTTGCAAGTATAACTTTACCGTTATCATCTTTCTTGATTACTTTTTTATCTTCTGTTTTAGGTGTACCATCCTCATTTTTAGCTTGAATCTTGTTGCCGTTAGCATCTACTTTATAAGTACCATCTTCGTTCTTTTCATATACAGGTACTTTTTCAGTTTTGTAAACCTTATTGCCATTTGCATCTACTTTATCTACTTGTTGAGTTTTAGGTGTACCATCTTCATTTTTAGCTTGAATCTTATTGCCTTGAGCATCTACTTTATCTGTGCCATCAGCATTCTTTTCATATACAGGAACATCTTCTTTTTCTGTTTCATATTCAACTTCATAATCGTTATGAGTTTTTGCGTGAAGTTTTGCATCTAATTTGCTTGAAATACCACCAATATTATTAGCAACTTGACCAATGCTGCCTGCTGTTGAAATACCATTTTGAATAGCACCAAGAACATCACCATCTTTAATAGATTGAACAGTTGCTTTACCTGATGTATAAGCACCTGCAGCACCTGTCATCATATTACCTAATTTACCAATTTGTGCATCAGGACCTGCAAATGACATTGCATTACCTGCAACGCTAACTGCACCAAGTGCAATACCTTCAATGTTACCTTCGCTTATTGCAACACCCATTTGAATAGAACTTTGAGCAGTTGAAATACCTTTTTGGATAGTATCAATTGTTTTTGTAGCAGAATCACTAAGTTTTCCTGCTTCGCCAACAACATCACCTAATCCGCCTGCAACTGCTAAGCCGTTAGCTGCTGCCGATAAACCGTTAGTTATTGCTCCTAACCAGTTACCGTCAGCAATATCACATCCTGCAGTACCTGCATAAGCAACTGCTGAAGTTGCTTTACCTGCAAGTTCAATACCCTTACCAATAGTTTGAGTAGTGGTACCTGCTGCAACTAAAGATTGTCCTGTGGCAGTCAAAGTAGCACCAGATGCTGCCGTTGCACCGCCACTACCTAGAGTAACACCACCTGCACCAACGATTGGAGTACCTGCACCAAATAATGATACAAGAGGTGCACCAATTGAGCACAACATACCACCTAAGCCGTTTATAGTAGCACTAACACCTGTAACAGCACCACCTGTTGTTGTTAATGAACAACCAGCACCTTGCAAACCAACTCCAACAGCTTTTGTTACCATACCTGTCATTGAAGTAATTTGACCAACTTCAGCTACTTTGCCAAAGAATGCTCTTGTTTTAGCAGTGCCTTCATTTGCTTCTTCGCCTTCTTGAACAATTGCATCAGCATTTTCAGCGTATGTAGTAGCATATTCTATATTTTCTTCACTTCTTTCAGTGATAGCGTCATTAGTTTCTGTAAATGTTGTACCTAATTCTTCTGCTTCAGCTTCTTTATCTTCAATTTCTGCTTCTTTTTCTTCTAGCTCAGGATTTACTTCAGGTTCTTCAACCGGAGTATCTTGAGCAGTTTCAGTTGGAGCAGGTGCTGCCGGTGCTTGTGCAACAGGTGCAGGTGCTATCGGTGCAGGAGCTGGTGCAGGAGCAGGTGCTGCTGGTGCTGATCTTCTACCTGCTGCTATTTCTTGATTGTTTTCTTCTGTTTCAGTTGCTGTTGATAAAGAGTAAGCACTGTTTGCTCCTGAACCTGTACCATCAAAGTTTTCATCAACTACACCACCCATACCGTCTGTTACAGGTGCTTCTGCTACAGGAGCAGGTGCAGGTGCTGCCATTAATGGAGCAGGTGCTGCTGTATCAACAGGTGCATCTTCAGAAGTTGTTTCAGAAGTAAATGCTTCTAATTCAGCATTTAATGATTCTATATCAGTTGAAAAATCTTCCAATTCATCTGATGTTTCTTCTAAAATTTCATAATCTGCTTCATTATCTTCTAAAATTGTTTCGCTTAATTCATCAAATTCTTCTTGTGCATTTTCAAGTTCTTCAATGTGGCTTAAAGCAGTATCAGAAGAAGCAGCAGTTGTGGCTGTTGCTTGTTTACCTTGTGCATCCATATTTACACTGGTACCTTGTTGATCTTCACCTTTTTCTTGTTGGTCTTCAGTTGCTTCACCTTGATTACATGCAGAATCTGCTTGATTTGCTGCACTGTTTACATCACCTTGAGCACCTTTTACTTGATATTGAGCATCATCTATACCATCATGACCTTTATATACTTCTTTGCGTTGAGATGAGTTTAAAACTCTTATACCCATTATCCTTTTATTTGCAACTTTATCTGCATTAAAGTTTTCTGGTGTTTGTAATTGAACTCTTACGTTTGGTTTTGCTACTGCCATTTAAAAATCCTCTTATTAATCTCTCGTAATTATATAAAGTATTCTTTTTATCAGAAATTGCATGATTTTGAAAAAATTACGATAAATTTTATTAGAAAATTATCCTTGTTTATCAACCATAAGCCTTTTAGCAGCATTATATCTTATTTTTACTAATTTGTAAAGTTTTGATACAATTTTTTAAATAATTACAAATTATTAAGAAATATTAAAGTTTTAAAATTAGAAACAATAATTTAATAAATTAAGATGCCATTAAATTAACATGTTTTTTTATTCATGCTATTATATAGAAAAAGAAGTATGAGGAAAAAAATGTCTATTCTACTTGAACAAAAACAAGCACTTATAGCAGGTGACGGACAATTACCTGTAAAAATGGCTGAAAATGCAGCAAAAAATGGTTTAGAAGTCGTATGTATATCTTTATCGGGCGATAATTACAAAGATTTAAAAAAAGTTTGCTCAAAAGTATATTCTGCTGCACCGGGTGAAGTGCTAAGAATTCGTAAGATATTACAAGATGAAGAAATTAAGCAACTTACATTTTTAGGAAAAGTTCATAAAGGACTTATTTTAAGACGTCCAAAGTTTGATTCAAGGGCAATAGAAGTTCTAAAATCAGCAAAAAAATTAAATGATGATCAAGTAATGCTTTTAATTGTAAAAGAATTAGAAAGCATAGGTGTTACAGTTTTAGATCAAACACTGTTTATTAAAAATTTGATGATACCTGCCGGCGTTTTAGGTGATTTAAAGCCAACTGACGAACAAATAAATGACGTTCAATACGGATACACAATGGCAAAAGAAATGGGTAAATTAGACATTGGTCAGTCTGTTGTTATAAAAGATAAAATGATTATGGCTGTTGAAGCAATTGAAGGTACTGACAAATGTATTGAAAGAGGTGGCAAAATCGCAAAAAAGGGCGGTGTAGTCGTAAAAGTTGCAAAACCACAACAAGACAAACGCTTTGATATTCCTGCAATTGGACTTAATACATTAAGAACGATGAAAAAATATAAGTTGTCTGTCATTGCCGTTGAGGCAAATGAAACCATAATTGTAGAACAAGATGAAGTTATTAAGTTTGCAAATAAAAATAACATTGTAGTTATGGCAGTTTAGTATGAAAAAGATATTTATTGTAACAGGCGAACATTCAGGAGATATGCATGCTGCAAATGTTGCTAAGCATTTATTTGAAATATTGCCTGAAGTTCAAATTGAAGCAATTGGAGGAAAAAACCTTAAAGATTTGGGCATAAAACTGTTCTCTGATCACTCAAAAATGAGTGCAATGGGACTTTCACCAAAAATTATATGGAATCATTTGAGATTGGGAATAAATCTTGTTAATTACCTAAAAAATGAGTTTAAGCCTGATTTAGTTTTACTCATAGATTATGGTGTTTTTAACTTAAAAATTGCAAAGCATCTTAAAAAAGCAGGAATCAAAACAAATTATTATATTCCGCCTCAAGTTTGGGCAAGTCGCAAATGGCGGATACATACTATTAAAAAGTATATAGATAGAGTTTTTTGTATATTTCCGTTTGAAAAAGAAATGTATGAGTCTTATGGTATCAAAACAACATACTGTGGTCATCCGTTAATCAGCCAGCTGGCTGAACCTGCTGATAAAAAAGTATTTTTTGAAAATCATGGGCTGGATATTAATAAAAAATTAGTTGCAGTGTTTCCGGGTTCAAGAACATTTGAATTAAAAAATTTAATGTCACTATTTTTATCCGCTGCTAAAATATTAAAAAAAATGCATCCGGACTTACAATTTGTATTTTCACAAGCACCAAATTTGTCTGACGAAGTTTACAACAAATATTTTAAAAACTCGGATTTTAAATTAATAAAAGGTGAAAATCAAGCATTACTGAGCGTTTCTGATGCACTAATATTAGCTTCAGGTACTGTTGCGTTAGAAGCAGCACTTTACAATACACCTATGATAATAGCATATAGAGGACCTTTGTTATTTTATCTAATATATTTAATTGTAAGATGTATTAAACGTGTATCATTGCCAAATATAATTGCTAACAAAGATATTTTACCTGAAATTATTGAACTTAAAGCAAAACCGGACTTTATTGCATACAATGTAGAAAAATTGTTGTATGATGACGAAGTAAGAAACAAACAAATTGAAGGTTTAAAATCAGTAAAAGAACTTTTATCTGATAAAAATTCTTCACTGGAAGTTGCTAAAGAAATTGCGAAAGAATTAAAAGAACAATAATGGAATACCCTAAAAGTGCATATATACACATACCTTTTTGCAATTCTAAATGTTATTACTGTGCCTTTATTTCAACAGTAAATCAAAAGTTACAAACAGGGTACTTGATATCATTATTAAAAGATATAGACACAAACTACAAAAAGAATTTACTCTCAACACTTTATTTTGGTGGTGGTACACCTTCGAAAATGCCTGTTGATTATGTAAAAAAAATTATCAACAAGTTTGAATTTGAAGAAAATCCTGAAATTACATTCGAGATAAATCCTGAAAATGCTACTAAGGATTATTTATTATGCTTAAAGGAATTTGGCATTAACAGGATTAGTATAGGAATTCAAACATTTAATGATGATATTTTAAAAATAATAGGCAGAAGACACGATTCAAAACAGGCTTTATCCGCACTTAAAATTGCAAAAGATATCGGCTTTGACAACATTTCCGCTGATTTAATCTATGGACTCCCTAACCAAACAATAAGCGATTTTAATAACGATTTACAATGCCTTAAATCATTAAACATTCCGCACATATCTCTTTATGGATTAAAAATAGAAGAAAACAGTATTTTTGGGAAAAAACGGCCTAATAACATACCTGATGATGATGCACAGGCTGACATGTATTTGATGGCAATAAAAATTTTAAATAATTATAACCACTATGAAATCAGCAATTTTGCTTTATCTGATGAATATAAATCACGTCATAATCTAAATTACTGGAAAAATAACGAATATTACGGATTTGGATGTGCTGCACACGGATACGAAAATTGCATAAGATACGCAAATATTTTTGATATTCACAAATATATTGAAAACCCTTTACTAAAAGATTTTGGTCATACAGAAACAAAAGAAGAAAAATTGCAGGAAGAAATTTTCTTAGGTTTTAGAATCACTGATGGAATAAACATTGAAAATATTAATAAAAAATATAAAATTAATTTTGAAAAAAAATACGTAAAAAAAAATAAATTTACTGATTTAGAATCAAAAAATGCCTTAAAAACTTTTTATCAATTTAAAGCAAAGGATAAATTAGAAAAAAAATTAGAATTAGAAAAACAATTAATTGAATTAGAGAATAAATTTGCTTATATAATTGAGCAAGAAAAATTGGAAAAAAATTTAATGGGAATCAACTATGGTGAAATTAATCAAGTAGTTCAAAAAAAATTTTTGTATAGAGAAATATATGAATTAGACAGAGAACATAAAAAAAAGCAATTTTATGATGAGCAAAGAAATATATTATATCAAACAAGGAATTATCAACAAAATAAAGTATTGAGGGAAATATTAAAGCAAAAAACGATTAATAAATTTAAGGATATCACGGGAGTTCACTTTCATTAGATTTATATTACCCTAATATTATGCTTTATTTTATTTTAAACCAATGCTTATATTAGTTGTAATATTAGTATTAGAATCTTATATAAAGAGGGTTTTATTAATATTATTAAAATTTTTTTATACCTTTATATAAATTGATAATATTAATTAATTATATAATTTTATTTAATACATTTAAAAATAAAATTAAAATATTTATAATAAAAATATAAATATTATAAATTTTCGAAAAAGAGCTAAATAATTTTATAAAAAATAAAAATATCTATATGAATCAAAACGGAAAACCAATATCATTTAAAATGAGTAGAGCAAGCAACTTTTTTTGCACTAAAGCTTTCATTTTTCCTCTGCTTATAATGCCATTTATTGCTTTGTTTTGTATAAATCAAAAAAAATTTTATACATCAGCCCAGACTATTAGGCAATTAATAGAAGAAGTTGACGAAGATAA
>DFEL01000178.1 GCA_002369055.1 Cyanobacteria bacterium UBA3803 | reverse complement strand
ATTTTTATTTTCTTCTTCTTTAACAGAATTTATAAATTCTTCAAACACTTGTGAATTAAAAACATTTTTCTTTAAAACAAAAAAATAACTTTGAACATGCGGAATATAACAATCTTTTGTTCGATTTTTAACAACTTTAAAAGCATATTTGTTTTTTGTTATACCCCAAAAATCGCAAGTATTATTTTCCATATCGGAAAATATTTTTTCTAACGATTTAAAAGGTCCAAAACAACTGTCATTTGCAAATAACAATTCATCACAATCTTCAAGAAGATTGTTTTCTTTTGCATATATAAACCCACGTTTATAAGAACCAAAATCATATTCATTATGCTTTTTTGCAATTTTATGACAATCAAGTTTGTCTAATTCTTCTTGTGGTAAATCACAACACGAAACAAAAATTATATCAGAACAAACTTTTTTTAATTCTTTAACATAAAAAAGAACATAATCATCAATTATGTCCTTTTTATCAAAATGTGCGAATATTGCAATTCTTTTCATAAAAACCCATTGTTACGTATTATTCGGGTACGCATAGCCTTTTTTGCTTTTAATTTGCTCTTGTGAATATGCTCTGCTCCACTCTATCGAAAATCCGCTAGTATTCAATACCTTGTCTTGCCATAACACCGATATCAAAGTAGTGTTTAATAGGTTTCATTTCTGTAACAAGGTGAGCCATTGCTTTTAATTCAGGATGAGCATAACGACCTGTTAAAACTATTTCAAGATTTTCAGGTTTGTTCAATAAAGCATTTTTTACATCTGAAACTTTAACCATATTCATTGCAATTGCAATATTAATTTCATCTAAAATAATTAATTGATATTCATTGCTTTGGATTGCTTCTTTTGCAAGTTCCCAGCCTTTTTTAGCTTCTTTAAAATCTTCAAGACATACATTGTGAGAATATACAACTCTGTCCATACCGCATTGTACAATTTCAAGATTAGGAAACATATTTCCTGAAACAATTTCACCGTAAGAAGTTGCACTATCACCTTTTGCAAATTGAATAATAAGAACTTTCCAACCGTGTCCCAAAGCTCTCATAGCTAAACCTAAAGATGCTGTGGTTTTACCCTTACCATCTCCTGTATAAATTTGTATATAGCCACGTTCTAACAACTTCTGCCTCCAATATGAATTTCAATTTAAATTTTAATGCTATTTGTAAAATATCTCATCAAATAGATGACGTATAATTCGATTGTTTTTAATCAAATATATAATTTGTGGTTTCAAAAATGGCGGAAACTAACCCCGCCTCCCAAGATTACGTAACTATTATAATACACCTAAATAAGATTTAAAAATACTTATTTTATTGAAACATGACTATATTTTTACATTAATTTTTGTTAAAAATCGGTTTTATTTGTATTCATGGTATTTATCAAATTTCTACACTTAATATAAAAAATTTACATAATTTTTGTTAAAATATTGTAAAAAACTATTGCAACCATGTAGGCATGGTATTTTTGACTAATTATTACTAAAAGTTAATAATATTGCGGTTTTTAACATTTATCCGAAAAGCATGTAGTAATAAGTTTTTTAAGAATTTAACAGATAAAATTGTTAAAATTTTTATATTAAAATTATTACGAATTATTTATGATAAAATATTTTCAAACGGAGATATTTTATGACTAAAACAATATTGGTAACAGGTGGTGCAGGTTTTATAGGGTCGCATTTATGCGAAACATTATTAAGTAATGATAACATAGTAATTTGTTTGGATAATTTTTTTACAGGTTCAAGAAAAAATATTGAACATTTACTGGATAATAAAAAATTTGAACTTATAAGACATGATGTAACAGAACCAATCAGACTTGAAGTTGACCAAATATATAATCTTGCGTGTCCTGCAAGTCCTGTTCATTACCAATACAATCCGATAAAGACTATTAAAACGAGTGTTTTAGGTGTAACAAATATGTTAGGACTGGCAAAACGAGTTAAAGCAAGAATTTTGCAAGCTTCAACAAGTGAAGTTTATGGCGACCCTCTAATGCATCCTCAAAAAGAAGAGTACTGGGGAAATGTTAATACTATTGGTATAAGAAGTTGTTATGACGAGGGCAAACGTGTTGCAGAAACATTAATGATGGATTATCATCGTCAAAATAATGTTGATACAAGAATTATAAGAATTTTTAATACTTACGGTCCAAAAATGGCTGAAAATGATGGTCGTGTTGTTTCGAACTTTATTGTTCAAGCTTTAAACAATCAGGATATAACCATATATGGTGACGGTTCTCAAACTCGTTCGTTCTGTTACGTTGATGATTTAGTAAAAGGTATGATAGCTTTAATGAATAAAGATAATTATTTTGAGCCTGTAAATATCGGAAATGACGGAGAATTTACTATAAAAGAACTGGCAGAACTTGTTATCGAACTTACTAATTCAAATTCAAAAATTGTTTATAAAGAATTACCGTCAGACGATCCTGTAAAACGTAAACCTGATTTAACACGTGCAAGAACAGTTTTAGGTTATGAACCTACCGTAAAATTACGTGACGGTTTACAAAAAACGATTGAATATTTTGCAGAGATAAAAAAATGCAAATAGAACTTTTGGCCCCTGCAAAAAATAAAGAATGTGCTATTTCTGCTATAAATTACGGGGCAGATGCAGTTTACATCGGTGCAAACTCTTTTGGTGCAAGGCAAAATGCTGCTAATAATCTTGATGATATAAAAGAGGTCGTTGAATATGCTCACAAATTTTATGTAAAAATATATTGCACCGTAAATACCATTCTAAATGACGTTGAAATTTTAGAAGCGATTGAACTTATAAACAAACTATATGAAATTGGTGTTGACGGTATAATAATTCAGGATATGGGATTATTAGAGTTGGCTATACAAGGTAAACTACCTCCAATACCTTTATTTGCAAGTACTCAATGCGACAACAGAAATATAGAAAAGGTTAAATTTTTTGATGAAATAGGAATAAAACGTGTAATTCTTGCAAGAGAATTATCATTAAAAGAAATTGAAGAAATCCATAAAAATTGTTCAGTAGACATTGAAACATTTGTACATGGTGCTTTATGTGTAAGTTATAGCGGACAATGCTATTTAAGCCAATTAATAGGAGGACGCTCTGCAAACAGAGGAGAATGTGCACAGCCTTGCAGAAAAAAATATTCACTTGTAGATGAAAAAGGAAATGTTTTAGCAGAAAACAAACATTTATTATCATTAAAAGATTTTAACGCTTCCGAACATATTGAAAAACTTATTAATGCAGGTGTTTCCTCATTTAAAATAGAGGGAAGGTTAAAAGATGAAAATTATATAAAAAATGTTGTTGCATATTACAGGCAAAAACTTGATAAATATTGTAAAAAAGCATCTTCAGGAAAAATATTTTTAGATTTTGAACCTGATGTAAATAAGTCATTTAACCGTAGTTTTACTGATTATTTTCTTGAAAAAAGAGGTGAAATTTATAATTTTGAAACTCCAAAGTCAATCGGAGAAAAAATTGGTAAAATTGAATTTGTTGGGAAAAATTATTTTGTAATAAAAAATCATAATCTAAACGCTCAAGACGGACTTTATTTTAAAGGTTACGGTTGCCTTGTAAATAGAGTTGAAGGTAATAAAATTTATCCAAACAAAATGGATAATATAAAGGCTGGTTTAACTGTTTACAGAAATCAAGATGTTGAATTCGATAAAATTTTAAAAAATTCTAAAACAAAACGTCAAATAGGTGTTAGTATAAAAGTCCTTGACAACAAAGTTACTGCAATTGACGAAGATGAAAATTATACAGAACTTGACATTAATATTGGAGAAATTGCACAAAATCAAGTCAAAATGGCTGATAATTTTAAAAAGCAATTCCAAAAAACGGGAGAAAGTAATTTTTATTGTAAAGATATTGAAATCAAATCGGAATGTTTACCGTTTTTACCTGTTTCTAAAATCAATGAACTTCGTAAAAATTTATTTAAAAATTTAATGCAAGAACGACTTAAAAATTATAAACGACAACTTCAAAAACCTTTAAAATATGCTCAATTTCCAAGACAGGAAATGGATTTTAGAGCAAATGTTCACAATAAATTTGCAAAAAATTTTTATGAAAATTGTGGATGTAAAATAGTTGAAAAATCTATTGAAAGCGGAGCTTCAACAAAAGAAAAGCCTATTATGACAACAAAGCATTGTTTAAAATATGCTTTTAATTTATGCAAAAAACCTGTAAATCTTTTCTTAATAGACGAAAAAAAACAAAAATATAAATTAAAATTCGATTGTAAAAACTGTCAAATGCAAATATTTACTCAGTAACAGGTGGTTTTGGGATAGATGTAGAGTATAATTTAACTATGTATTTAGGATATTTATAAGCATAAATATCAACAGTTATACTTCCGCTTTGATTATTTTTATATGGTTCAGAGGCACTGACAACAATAGGTGTTGTAACTTGACCTGCTTTAAAAATTTTTACTTCATCAAAAATTTTCTGATTAAAATTTTGTATTACATTTCCATTATCTTTAAAAATAGCCTGTACCGTTAAATTTTCTATATCAAGTCCCGAATTATTTTGCAAGTTAAACTGCAATGTTGTTATATATTCTTTTGCTGCCAAATCAATTTTAATTTCAGTTTTAAAAACATCTATAAATAAATCTTTTTCGTACAGCAGATTATTTTTAACAAATTTTTGATATTGAAGTGCTTTTTTTCTGTAAAGTTCTCCATTTGTAAAATTGCCTTTTTGTGTTTCAATATCAGCCAATTTATTTAATAAATCAAAATATAAGTCGTAATTTAATGCTTGTGGATTTTTCTTTTGAACGTAAGCAAGATAATTTTGTGCAAGTTCCGGATTTTTATTAACATGCAAAAGTCCTAATTTATAGTTTAAATTAACATCTTTAGGCTTTAATTCATAAGCATTATTCAAAGACATAATTGCTTCATCAATTTTTCCTACTTCAACATATTTATCGCCAAGAGCAGTATACGCTTTTATGTAATTTTCTTTTGCTGAGTTTAACAATTTTTCTTGTATTGCATCGTAATATTTCATTGCTTTTTCATATTTGATTACGGATAACGCATAATAACCTTGATTGTAGTATGAATCTCCAAGCAAATTATAAATATCACCTTTAAATCGGAGTAATCTCTTAATAGGTTTATCACCAATTTTATCCATTTCTTCTTGTGCTTCTTTTAATCTGTCGGTTTTAACATATAATTTTGCAAGTTGATAACTTGGAGTGTAATCGTATGCTACGGCTTTTTCTATCGAATTTTTAAATTCTTTTTCTGCATTTAAATAATCTCGTTTGTAACTGTATAAAATTCCCAAACGCATATTAACCGCATAATTTTTAGGATTTCTTGCAGCAATTTCTTTGTTTTTGTCAATTAAAATATCTACAAGATAAGCCTCAAATGTAGAATCTATATTTTGTTTTTTAGGATTTGTATCATGATTAAAAATGCCATAAATCATATAACAAATGTTAAAAATACCAAACATCAGTACAATGAACAATGTTGTAAAAAATGTTTTAATATAATCGCCTGTATTATCAACTCTTTTGTATAAAGTACTTTTTTTACTCATCAGCTTCTCTTATTGAAATAGTCCTTATACCACTAATTTTTTCTACCTCTTTATACAAATATTGAACAGGATTATTATCCTTAACATTTATAACGGCAACAATTTTTGCTTCATTTTCAGCATCAGAATCAACATTTTTTATTTCATTTACATTTGGAAATTCTTGCATAATGTAATTTTGGATATCATTTACATTACATTTTTCACATTTTAAAGATAATCTTAAACGTTGACGTTTAATCTTTCTTGTAGCAAGAATATTTCTTTCAATCCATTTAATACAAATTAAAACAAGAACACTTAAAATTGTAGAAATAATTGCAATATCATATTTTTGAGCCCCACAAGCCATACCAATACCTGCGGCAATCCAAAGTGTAGATGCGGTTGTTAAACCATGAACTGATGAACCGTTTTTCATAACCGTACCTGCACCGATAAAACCAATACCTGTAACAATTTGTGCTGCAATACGAGCGGTATCTCTGACTCCTGTTGCTTGAGATACTATGACATTATCATCCAAAGCAAAGGTTGGAAACCCATGAATAGAAAGCAATGTAAAAACGCAAGAGCCTAAACAAACAAATATATGTGTTCTTAAACCTGCTTGCTTATTTGTCAGTTCTCTTTCCAGTCCGAGTGCAAATCCTAATACTACTGCTGATATTAAACTTAATGTGTATTGTAACATTTTTACCTATCTTGTTTTACTCTTTGGGTCTAATATATCTCTTATTGTATCACCTATAAGATTAAATGATAAGACTGCAACAAAAATTAAAAATCCGGGTGTTAAAAGCCAAGGTCTATAAAGTATATTTATATATTCTTGTGCTTCTTTAAGCATGTTACCCCAACTTGCATCAGGTTGTTGAATACCTAACCCTAAAAAGCTTAATCCGCTTTCAGATAAAATATAACCCGGAACGGATAATGTCATTGCAACAATTACGTAACTTGTTGTTTGTGGTAAAACTTCTTTTACTATAATTCTTAAATCAGATGCACCTGCCATTTTTGCAGATTTGACGAAATCTTGATTTTTAATTGACAAAACCATGCCTCTAACTACTCTCGCAAATCCTGCCCAACCAATTAAGGCAAGTATTACTACTATTAATATAAGTCTTTGTGTACTTGTCATATTGGATGGTAGTATTGCCGCAAGAATTATTAATAAATAAAAACTTGGGATTGACATAACTGCTTCTGCAAATCTCATCATAAGCATATCAACTTTACCGCCAAAGTATCCCGAAATTCCGCCATATAATAAACCAATCGGAAATAATATAAACAGGGCTAAAAATCCTATTGTCATGGAAATTCTGCCTCCAAATAATAATCGTGAAAACACATCACGACCATTAATATCACCGCCTAAAAGATACAGTCTACCGTCTTTATCAACAGTTACAAGGTGCCTGTTCATAGGAATAAATCCAAAATAAAAATATTCTTCACCACGACCGAAAAATTTTAGATAATATTTTTTACTTTTGTCTAATTTAAATATAGTTTGCATTAAATCCGCATCATAAGTTCTTACATAATTATAAGTATAAGGTTTTGATAATTTGCCGTTTTCATCAATAGTAAATATTGGTGAAGGTGGGACATAAGAAAGTTCTCTGTCAGTGTAATTCATTGAATATGGTGCTATAAAATCAGCAAATAACAGGCAAAAGTATATAAAACATAGTACTATAAGTGCAACAGTTGCAAATTTATCTTTTAAAATACCATTAAAAATATCTTTAATCATACCTGCAACCTCACGCCTTAGCCCTTATTCTAGGGTCGGTAAGTATCAAAAGAATATCTGCAATTAAATTACCCAGAACGAGCATAATTGCACCAATCATTAAAGATGCCATAACAAGATTTATATCGGATTTCATAACAGCTTCCAAAATTAATCTGCCAAGTCCAGGATATTGAAATACAAATTCCGTCAATGCAGCACCTGACAGAAGACCTGAAAATTCAAAGCCTAACAATGTTATCATCGGATTAACAGCATTTCTTAAGGCATGTTTGAAAATAACTTTGTTTTCACTTAAACCTTTAGCACGTGCAAATTTAACATAATCACTGTCTAAAACATCAAGCAAATTTGCTCTCATTTGTCGTTGTAATCCTGCAAGTGAAATTGTAAACAGTACTGTTACCGGTAAAAACAAGTGATGAGCAATATCAAAAAACTTTTGGATAAAGTTCATTTCGTTAAAGTTATAAGATGTTAAACCTCCAACCGGAAACCACCCCGATTTAACAGCAAAAATCAATAATAAAATAGCAAAGAAAAATGACGGAATTGCCATTCCGATACTGGTTAAAACAGTTAGAATTCTATCAAAAGGAGTTTTCCATTTTATCGCTGCAAGAACTCCAAGCGGAACTCCAACAGACCAAGTAAGTAAAATTACAATTAAAGTCAAAAGCAGAGTATTCGGTATTCTTTCAGCAAGTTTTACAGAAACTTTTTCTCCTGTTGTTGTAACTCCCAAATCTCCGCAAATAAAGCTTTTAGCCCAAAGCAAATACTGAACCGTCAATGGTTTATCAAGTCCTAATCTGTGTTCTTCGGCTTGTAATGTTTCTTTTGAAATAGATGGATTAAGTTTTAATTCTGCCAACGGGTCAACGGGACTTAATCTTATTATGAAAAAACTTATTATTGATACCAATATTAATAAAGGTATTGTTTGAAGTATTCTTTTGAGTATATAATAAAATATTTGCATTAATTTTTATCCTCGTAAATTTCTTCGATATTGTATGTTATTCCCATAAGTTGAGAAGGATATATATTTTTGAATTTTTTTCTTAACGCAACAATTCTTATAGGAGAATACAAATAAATTATAGGTTTTTCTTCGTATATAATTTGCTGATATTCATCATATAATTTCTTTCTGTTTGCAAAATCTGTTTGTAATGCTGCTAAATCAAAAATTTCATCTAATCGTTTTTCAAATTTTAATCTGTCATCGAAATTAGGTTTTTTAGTTCTTTGATTAAACAAGTGTAAAGAACCGTATGAGTGCCATACGTTTTTTCCGTCGTGGGGTTCAAGAGGAGAACCTGTAAGCCCCATTATAATCATATCCCAGTCAAATGTTGTCGTCATTTTATTAACAAGTGTATTAAATTCAATAGGTTTAAAATTGACATGCATACCCAAATCTTCAAGATCTTGTTTTACCATAACACCAATGGCTTCACGTTCAGTGTTTCCCGCATTTGTATATAAGTCAAATTCTACTCTTTCTCCGTTTTTGTCGTACAATTTTTTATTCTTTTCGTATTTAAATCCGCTTTTTTCAAGATAATCTTTTGCAATTTGCAAATTTCTTTCATGTCCTTTAATGTTTTTATTTAAAAATATTGAATTTAGACTTTCTGCGGTAAATAGCGGTTTTGCAAGTCCATTTGCAATATTTTGTACCATATTTTTTCTATCTATTGCGTAGTCAACTGCTGTCCTGAAATTTTTATCACCAAACCACATTTGTTTTTCAGGATTTACATAAAATTCACCGTTGCTGCCCTGTTGTTTATTTAAATTTATTGCAATAAACATTGTTCCGTTATCAGCACCAAGATTATATATTTTGTAATCAGATTCTGCTTCCTTCATCTTGTATGGTGCAACAGTTGAACCTCTCAAGGATAAAACATCCGTTTCGTGTCCTTCAAATTTCAATATTTCGTTGTTTAAATCTCCAACAATTAAATAAACTAACTTATCTAAATAAGGTAATTTCTTGTTATCTGTGTTTATTATGTAATAATTTGGATTTTTCTCAAAAACGACTCTTTGTGCCGCTTTATATTCTTTTAGTTTAAAAGGGCCGCTTACGACAAAATCTTTTGGGTTTGTGTTTGTTGAGTAAAATAAGTCAAACGCTTTTGCACCTTGTTTTGTAATTGGTTCAAAAACGTGTTTTGGTGCTATTTGCGATGCCATAATTCTTACAAAAGGAGAAAATGGTTTTGGGATAATAAATTTTACTGTAAAATCATCAATTTTATAAACTTTAGGTAATTTTCCGTCGATAGTAACAGCATCTCTTGTTGAGGTGTTACCAAGTCCTGCAAGAATAATGTCATTCCAAGTAAAAATAACATCATCCGCTGTTATTGGTTTACCGTCAGACCATTGTATACCTTTTCTTAAGTGTACGATGTATGTTTTTCCGTCTTTTGTTTCATAAGATTTTGCGAGTTTAGGAATAATTTTGCCGTCTTTTGCAGATGTAGTAAAAAGGCTGTCATACATTAATCCTGCTAATGAGGATGAAGTTGCATCTTTTGAACTGAAAGGATTAAATGTCTTAGGGCCTTCGCCTATGGTACTTTCAATCAATTCTCCGCCAAATTTCCCGACAGGTGCCTGAGATTGAAGGTACTCAATATTATCAATGACTACATTTTTTGATTCCGGAGGAAAGTTGTAATTAACTTCCGTTTTAGCGATATTGTTTTTTATTGATTTGTCATCTGCAATATCACGTCTAAGGCACGCTTTTAAAAAAAACGTCAAAAATATTATTATTAAGATTACATACAAAAATCGTTTCATATTTCTAAATTAACACAAAATCAATTATTTTTTTATAACCCGATTTATTAATGTGTAATATATTCATAAGTGTTTAATTAATTTATTAAACTTAAATACTAATTGTACTTTGTGTATGCGTATGCATTAAATTTCATTGAACCATAAATAAATTTTAGAACATTATTTCCAACATCTTCAATGTGTATAAAATTTATTTCGTCTTGATTAAAATCGTCATTGGTTTCTATTGCAGGAATTTTAGCCACAATATTGTATGATTGGCAAAGGTTTAAATATACTTTACCATTAACTTTTGTTCCAACAACTTTATAATGACCGACAGGAATTTCTACTCCGCCTGTTTTTATAGGAACTGTAAGATTAAGTAATGGATATTGTTCATCAAATTTGCTAAGAAAATCACTTTCGCTGCCTTCACTACCTTTCATTAACATTTGACCGGCTTTTTTTTCTGCCCTTATTTTTTTTGCGTTTTTACGTTTTTCCAGTTCATTAACAATTTTTTCATATTCTGAATTTTTAATGATTTTTTGTCCGTCCCAAGCGTTTTCAACTTCGGATATGGCATTCCAATCACGTCCGCTGCTGAGTTCCTCCGCAAATGCTGAGGATAAAAAAATCATCAATATGGATAATAGACATAATAATTTGTTTCGCATATACTTACACTATAATAATTTTTTTCAAAAAGTAAATATTTTTGTAAAAAATTACACCAAGGATAGGATTGGAATACGAAAAAGGATTTTTATGTCAGTAAATTTTTTAATTTTTTTCACTATAATCACTTTATTAGTAAGTTATTTAATATACTTGTTGATAATAACCGCAGGGACAACCTCAAGAAAAAAACAGCTTCAAATATCCAAAAAAGATATTTTGGAACAGGCAAATTTGCTGCTTAAACAAAAAAGATACAAAGTTGTCGAAAAATTAGTAAGAAAATATTTGGAAACTTACCCCGAACATTACAAATTAAGAGGAACTTTGGCAAAAGCATTGTTTTATGATGACAATATTTATGATGCAATGAAAGAGTGCTTGATTATACTAAATAAAGAGCAAGATAATTATGAAATAAGATTACTTTTAGCAAGATGTTACAAAAAAATCAATCAATTTACAAAAGCTATTGAGGCTTTGCAAGAAGTGTTAAAAACTGATACAGAAAATATGATTGCATTAAAAGAATTGAGTGAATTATACATAGAAACTAATCAAAAAACTTTTGCGGTTCAAACTTACAAACAACTTGAAAATTTAACTGAAAATAACCTTGAATTAATGGAAATTAAATCTAAAATAGCAGATTTAGAAATAGAACTCGAAAATTATCCTGAAGCATTTGAAGAATTAAACGGAATTTTGGAAGTTTATCCCGAAGATACGGAAACTCATAAAAAACTTATTGAACTTTATATTAAGGTTCAAAATTATGAAAGAGCAATATCCGATTGTGAAGATTTACTGACCGTTAATGAAAATAACAGTATGAGTTTATGGTTGTTAAATAATCTTATAAACCTTTGCTATATACAAAAAGATGTTGAAAAAACTATGGAATATGCAAAACAGCTTTTGGAACATCCTTTTTCAGATAAAGTTAAAACAAAAACTTACATAGCAAAAATTCTGATTGCAAGCGGAAAAGAAGAAGAAGGAATGGCTCTGTTAAACGAACTTGCGGAAGATAATAAAGAAAATATAGAAATTAAGAGATTAATGATTGAAACTTATATCAGCAAAAACAAGTTTGTAGAAGCGGTAGAATTGTATAAACAAATTCTTGATTTAGTAAGTCCTCTTGATGTTAGAAGTGTTCATACCGAAATGAGTAATCTTTTCGTGCAATGGGCAAAATATTTATTTGAGGAAAAAGATGTAAACGAATGCTTCAAAATATTTAATCTTGCTGCACAATATGATAGTGAAAATCCTGAAATATATTATGAATTAGGGCAAGTAAATGCTTTCATTAAAAATTTTAATGAAGCTATTTTGCACTATAAAAAGGCTATAAGCATAAATGCAAATGTTGCAAAATATTATATTGCAATAGCAAGTGCCTATGAAAGCATAGGAAATACTTTTGAACAAAAAACATCCTTAATAACCGCAGTAAATGTCGAACCTGATAATACGGAAGTTTTATATAAACTTGCTGTGTTGTATGACCAACAACATGACAGAACAGGTGAAGTTAAAGCATTAGAAAAAATTATAGAACTTGAGCCTGACCATATTGACGCAAAATATATGCTTGCATTAATTTTGGAAAGTCAAGGTAACAGAGAAGAAGCACTCAATCTCTATAAAGAAATTGAGCACATCAACCATGATTATAAAAACGTTCAAGAAAATATCAGAATGCTATCTAAAGAGGATGAATCTCAGGAGCTTTAATGTGTTCCAAGATAGCACCGCCAATTGATTCGTTAGGATCAAATGGTGCATCTTTTTGCGGAACTAAAATATTTGTAACTAACATTTTCATTAAAGGTCCGAAAGCATCAGGAACAAGAATTCTTCTATATACTCCGGATAACATTGATTGAACGTTTGGAGAACGGTCTTCATTAAATTTTGAGAATGTTCCGTAGTACATTTTATCCATTCCTTTTGTACCTGCGGCTATCATCTGATTTGCAATAAATAGACCTTCTGTTTTTTCTTCTTCTGTTTTTGCTTCATTTAGCATTTTTGTCAAAGTTGGAATAGCTTTTTCTTTGGCATTTACAAATAAATCAACTTTGTTTTGATCAAATTGGCAATAAGGTTTTTCTTTTGTTGCCAAAACAGGTTTTTTAAATTCTACATCTTTTGGTAATTCAAAAGGTTTTTCTTCTTTAACAAATACATCTTTAGTAGGCTGATTTAATCCTTCTCCAATTTTTTGAACAGGTGTGATTGGAGTTTTGTCAATGTTTTCAGTGTTTTTAAACATAACTCGTTTAATTGGATTTGTAATTGCTTGAATTTTCATTTTTCTTTCCTTTTCCTTATATTTTCTTACTATTATTTTTCTTACTTTGTTTTACTGCATCTCTTAAATATTCTATAACTGCTCCTCCAACTTCTTCGTTGGGATCAAAATTTGATTTTGGCGGATCTATAAAATTATTACACATCATTTTAACCAGTGGCCCAAAAGCATCAGGGTTTAGTGTTTTTCTGTATACACCGGATAAAAATGTTTGAACATTAGCGGAACGAGATTCATTAAATCTTGAAAAGGCTTTGTAATATAAATCTCCAATTCCTTTTGTACCGCCATCAATCATTCTGTCTGCGATATATAAACCTTCGACAATTTCATCTTCAGTTTTTGCATTTTGGAGCATGTTTGTTAGTTTTGGTAATGCTCTTTCTTTGTTTTTTACAAAAACATCAACTTTATTTTGGTCAAAGATACAGTAAGGTCTGTTCTTAACAGGCATTTCAGCTTTTTTGTAGCCCATGCTGTCTATTAAGTATAATTTTGCTATTGGATTTGTAATTTTATCTACTTGCATTAACTGCCTTTATCCTTATCTTTTTCAGATTTGTCTTTTCGGTATTGACCGTAAGTTTGTGTCATTTGTGTTATTTTATTGTACAAATCATTTATAAATGTTTTTACTTCAAAAGTTCTTTTTTCTTCTTCAATTTCTTTTTCTTCATCTGTTGTATGAGTTGTTTCATCAACTTGGAATAGTAATTGAACTTTTTTTCTAAAGTTTGCGAGAGTTTCCGAAACTTTCTTTTCCATTGAATTTTTTAACTCTCCAAACATTGCATTTAGTTTATCTTGGATATCAAAAATTTTCTGTCGAATATTCTCCATCGCTCGCATCATATTGACGGGAATATTTTTTAAAGCATTTAACATTGGTGCTGCAACCTTGTTTAAGATAAAAGTTATTGGTTTTGCAACCGAAGCCGGTACATTGTTTGCAATAACTGCTGCCAATTGAGCCAGCTTTTGTGAAACATTCATCATTGTTGATTCAAAACGTGCTATTTGAAGCATTCTGTTTTCGTGAGCCTGTGCGTTTAATTGCTTTTGTAATTTTGCCGCTCTCATCATTGCACCAATAGCAGCACATTCGTTCCAGCTCATTTCGCCGGGTTTTGCGGAAAAATCAGCTTTCTTTTGTGCTGCACCGCCCATGCCGCCTGAACAAATTGGGCATGCTCCACTCGGCAGACCATGCGGACATTGACCGCTACTTACAGTATTTGCTGATTGTACACCTGATACAGGCATGTTTCTACACGTATCCTTTTTATTTTATAGATGCTTCTAACACTTATCTTTAAGGGGTTGGGTAATTATTATATTTGAATAATTAAGCCTTAACTTTATATCCGAAGTTCGGCGATAAGTTACATGAAAGACCTTGCAATCTTTCCGGAGCGTTCCGACTTTTACGGCTGCGGTACAGTTGAAGATATGCACTTCATTTCCTCTGTCTAAATGCTATAATAAACAATTTTTATCGTCAATGTATGTATTAAGATTTTTTAATATACTTTAAAATTTGTATTTAGTGTTATAAAATAAACTTATGGAAGATTTATATCAGCATGTACCTCCAACAAAATTGCGTAATCAAGATGAAAAATTTGCACCTGCTAAAACGTCAGCTTTTTGGCTTTGGGTTGCTGACAGATTTTTTTACGGAATGTTGGAAAACAGATTTTTTGCACTTCGTTACAAAGGAGCCGATAAGATATTTCACAGAGATACATCTGCTCCGACAATTCTTTTTGCACCGCATTCAAATTGGTGGGATGGTATTGTAGGATATAATATTTGCAACAGAATTTTTAATAAGCAAATACGTATTATGGTGGAAGAATTAAATCGTTTTCCGCTATTAAGGCGTGCAGGTGCTTTCTCTGTTAATAAAAAATCACCTCAAGCGTCAATGGCTGCTTTAAAGTTTGCGGTTGAAACGATTGGTGATTTAAACAATTTCTTATATATTTTTCCGCAAGGTATTATAATGCCGCCAAATTACAGACCAATAGTGTTTCAAACAGGTTTGACTTATATAGCACAAAATGCCGTAAAAAAATACGGTAAAGTAAATCTTGTGCCTGTTGCCGTAAATTATATGTTTTTAAGAGCAAACAGACCTGAAGTTTTGGTAGAATTTCATAATCCGATAGTTTTGGAAGATGCTAAAGTTGACAGAAAAGAATATACAAAATATTTGGCAAGTGAATTAACAAAATGTTGTGACAGTCAATTTAAGGAATTATCGGAAGGTAAATTGGAAGAATATGATACTTTATTTCAACAAGAATTGCAGTGGTACAGAAAAATTGAGCAAAGACTCAAAAAAATCGAAATAAAGGGTTCTGGAGTTTAAATATATAAAATAAGGCTTGCAAATTAAAGCAAGTCTTATTTTTGCTATTTGTGATAAAATTCAAATAAAAGGAGATAAAATGTTAGATAATTTAGAAAAGATAACAGATTTTAGATATGGCGAAAATCGTCAACAATCAGCGAGTTTATATAAAAATGAAAGTTCAATAGATTGGGAAGTTTTAAACGGTTCAGAATTAACATATAAAAACTATCTTGATATGACAATGTTAGTTGAAATTTTAGGCGAATTTTTTGATGTATTTGCAACTGCGATGACAAAATCAGGATTAATTTGCGGAGTTGCACTCGGTAAAACCTTAGTTGATTCTTATGCAAAATCGGTTGACAGCAATCCAATTGGAGCAATCGGTTCTTGTGTCGGATTTTCAAAAATTATTGATGAAAGAACCGCAAAAAAAATTGTTCAAAGTCAGTTTGAATTGGTATTAGGCATAGGTTTTGATAAAGAAGCCTTAGAAATATTAAAGAAAAATGAAACTTTAAAAATTGTAAAAATAAATACTCCTTTAGAAGAAGTTAAAATTTCAGTTTCACAAGAATTAAAAATAACTCCGTTTGGTGTGCTTGAACAAGATGCAGACAGAGCAGATTTCAAAAAAGATTCATTCAAAGTTCAAACAAAAAAGAAACCTGAGCAAGAGCAACTTGAAGATGCAATTTTTGCGTTTAAAGTTGCAAAATATGCAAAATCAAACGCTGTTGTTATAGCAAAAGATTTTAAAACAATTGCAATAGGTCAGGGAGAAACCTCGTTTACTGAGGCTTGTCAAGGTGCAATGGATTATGCTTGTGACAGTACAAAAGATGCTGTTGTTGCAACAGACAGTGCGATAAATAATATTGATATAATTCATGCTGCGGCAAGAGGTCGTGTTGCTTTGATAATTCAATCTGGCGGAACTCAAAATGACAAAAAAATTGCAGAACAATGCGACAAATACGAAATTGCAATGCTTACAACTGGTATTGAACATTTTAAAGGTTAATAATTTATGAAAAGCATAAAACAAAATAGAATAATAGCGTGGTTATCCGCAGCACATTTTACAACTGATATTTATTCGGGATTTTTAAACCCTATTATGCCGTTTATTGCAGCAAAAATAGGGATTTCAATGGGTGTTGCAGCACTTCTAATGAGTATTTCTCAATTATTTTCTCAACTTTTACAGCCGATTTTCGGATTTTTTGCCGATAGCATTTTTAAACGTGGATTTATATTTTGGGGACTATTGTTTAGTGCAATATTTTTCCCGTTTTCTTCAAGTGCAAACAATGTTTGGACTTTAGCATTATTTATAATTCTTGGAAGTCTTGGAGTAAGTGTTTTTCACCCTCAGGGAATTGGCTTTGTAATAAGATTTACGAAAGAAGATTTTACAAAAAATATGGGTATATTTTTAAGTATGGGTTCTATTGGTTACGCATTTGGACCTATGATTTCTGCAAGCGTTACTCATTATTTTGGACTTGCAAAAATGCCTCTTACTGCTATTCCCGGAATTTTACTGGCTTTATTGATGTTTGCTTGTGTCCCTAAGATTTCAGATATAGATAAAAAGCCTGAAAAGAAAAATATTTTTGAAGTTTTTAAAACAATTCTTACAAACACGCAAATTAAAATACTTATTCTTATTGCAATTATGAAAGCAATTATTTCAAGCAGTTGTGCAATTTTATTGCCGTTTTTGTGGAAAGATTACGGACATGATGCTTTTTATATAGGTACAGCTTTATTCGCATTTATGCTTGCAGGTGGCATTGGCTCTTTAGTTAGTCCGAAATTTGAAAAATGGCTTGGCACAAAGCCTGTTATTTATGTTTCAATGTTGTCCATGCCAATTTTAATGGCAATATTTGTTTTTACATACAAAATAATACCTGCTTTGGCATTAATAGATTTCGTTTTAATGGCATTTATATTAATGCTTGCAACTCCTATTACCATGGTTTTGGCACAAAAGGAATTACCTCAATATAAAAGTATAATAGGCGGATTTTTAAATGGTTTTTGCTGGGGTGTTGTTGGTGTAATACTCAGCGGAATGGGATTTATGGCACAAAAATACGGAGTATTACAAATTTTGTTTGTTGCAGGTATAATTCCTGCATTTTGTGCTTATTTTGTTAAATACTTGAAAGTAGATAACGATTAAACTATACTTAGTTTGTAATGAAGATTTCAAGAATATCAAATATAAATGCTCATAGAGATTCGTGGGTAGAAGTTAATATTGATAACGTTTCAAACAATATTAAGGCATTAAAAAGTTGTGTACCAGCAGATATGAAGTTTCTTGCTGTTGTAAAGGCAGATGCTTATGGACATGGAGCTGCAATGCTTGCACCTACACTTTTGGCATGCGGTGTTGACATGTTTGGGGTTGCGTCTATTGATGAAGCTTTAAATTTAAGAGAAAACGGTATTGATGCAGAAATTCTCGTTCTTGGAGCAGTGCCTTTTTGGGCTTTATCAACAGCAGTTGAGCATAATATAACTGTTACAAGTTTTACACAGGAACATATTGAGTTTTGCAAAAAAACTTATGAAAGAACGGGTATTCCCGTAAAAACGCATATAAAACTTGATACCGGAATGAACAGAATAGGTGTATCGCCAAAAGATGCGGTAGATTTTATAAAACAAGTTCAAAATTCTGAATATATGGATTTAAGAGGTATTTTTTCGCACCTTGCAAATGCTGAATTTTATGATAAAACACTAAAACAACTTGAAATTTGGGAAAATATTATTTCACAAGTTAATACAGATGGTCTTTTACTACATATTTTAAATACGGCAGGTATAATTTCAAGTAATATATACAAATGTACTTCAAATATGGTTCGTGGCGGTATTGGACTATATGGACTTTATCCAGATTTAATTTCACAAGCACAAAAAATAGAATTACATCAAGCAATGTCTGTAAAATCCAGAATAATACATATTCACGAAATTGAAGCAGGTGAGGGTGTAAGCTACGGACATACCTTTGTTGCTGATAAACCAACAAAAATTGCCACTGTTCCCTTAGGATATGCTGACGGTATTCCACGTTCAATTTCAAACAAATTTTATGGAAAATTAAACGGACAAAAAATAAAACAAGTCGGAAATGTTGCTATGGATCAAATGATGTTTGATATTACGGGAATTGATGCAAAAACCGGTGATACGATAACTCTTTTAGACGAAAGTCTGCCTGTTGATAATTGGGCTAGTGCTATGAATACAATTCATTACGAAATTTTATGTCACTTAAAAGCACGTTTGGCAAGAGTTTATACAAGATAGGAGAATATATGGAAAAGATTTATAATTATGGCATTATAGGTGCAGGCCCTGCGGGACTTACTTCTGCGTTAATTGCTGCCGAAAAAGGTAAATCAGTTGTTCTTTTTGAAAAAGATAAAATTGGCGGAACTTGTTTAAATAAAGGATGTATTCCAACAAAAACTATTTTGCATTCTGCTGATTTATATAAAGACGCTAAAAATTCTGAAAATATAGGATTAATAACAAATGATTTGCAATTTGATTTTGCAAAAGCTATGGAACATAAAAACAGAGTAGTTGAAACATTAAGAAACGCTTTAACGAAAAGTTTGCAGGTAAAAACCGTTGAAATAGTTGAAAAAGAAGCAAAGGTTGTTGCTGACAATATAATTGAAGCAGGTGGTCAAGCTTATAATTGTGAAAAAATAATTGTTGCAACAGGTTCAGAGCCAAAACCTTTAAAAGATTATCCTTTCGACCATGAATTTGTTTTAAATTCTGATGATTTGTTTGAATTGAAACAAGCACCTAAAAGTGTTTTAATTGTTGGTGCCGGAGCAGAAGGTATTGAATGGGCAAGAATCTTTAACGATTTAGAATGTGAAGTTACGGTTGTTGAAGCAGCGTCAAGACCTTTATCAATAGCAGATGAAGAAGTTTCAAAATATGTCGAAAGAATGTTTAGAACAAGAAAAATTGCTTTAAAAACTTCTACAACAATTAACAAAATTGAAAATAAACAAGTTGCATTATCAAATGGTGATGTGTTAAATCCTGATTTTGTGCTTGTTGCAATAGGAAGAAACATTGTAAAACCTCAACTTGATGGAAAAGCAACTGTTATTGGTGATGCTTGCGGACAGTTAATGCTTGCAAATTTTGCAATGTATCAGGCAAGAGCATTAGTTTCAGGAATACATTTTGATAATGTATTTGTGCCAAGTGTTATATACGGAACACCTGAAATTGCTTGGATTGGTGCAAATGAACAAGATTTACCTTTAGGAAGCTATCAAAAAGCGGTTTATCCTGTAAGAGCCTTAGGAAAGGCTCATTGTGATAATGAAATTGAAGGTTTTATTAAAGTTTTAACTTATGAAAATAAAATTATCGGTGCAAGTATAATTTCAAAAGAAGCATCTGCTCTTATTCATCAATTTGCAATCGCAATGCAAAACGAAATAAACGTAGATGAATTAAAAAAAGTATGCTTTGCTCATCCTACTTATTCAGAAGGAGTATATGAAAGTATCATGATGTTATGAAAAGACTTCCGGAATACTTAAAACGTCAAATTATAGATACTGAAAAAACAAAAACGGTAAGAACAATTTTAAAAAATAATTGTTTAAATACCGTCTGTGAAAATGCACGTTGTCCAAATAAAAACGAGTGCTATCAAAAAAATACCGCAACTTTTTTGATTATGGGTAATGTCTGTACAAGAAATTGTCGTTATTGTAATATCGGATGTGAAAAACCGGAACCGCTAAACCCTGATGAACCAAAAAATATTGCAAAAGCAGTCAAGGATTTAGGTTTAAAATATTCAGTAATTACATCTGTTACCCGTGATGACCTGTCAGATGGCGGAGCAGAGCATTTTGCACAAACAATTTATGAAATAAGAAAACTTACACCTAATACAAAAATCGAAATTTTAACACCTGATTTTAAAGGTAACACAATAGCTTTGGATATTATTATTAAAGCAAAACCGGATGTTTTTAACCATAACATCGAAACTGTTGAAAATTTATTTAAAATAGCACGTCCACAGGGCAATTACAAACGCTCACTAAATGTTCTGAAATACATAAAAGAAAATTCTGATATTCCTGCAAAGTCAGGTTTAATGGTTGGATTGGGCGAAAGTGAAGATGAAATTAAACAAACTTTTTTCGATTTAAGAGCAGTTGGCTGTGATATTTTAACTGTCGGACAATATATTCAACCTTCAAAACAACATCTTGAGGTTGATAAATATTATACGGAAGAAGAATTTGAGCATTTAAAAGAGCTTGCAAAACAGGCAGGGTTTGAAAAATATCAGATAGCACCGCTTGTAAGAAGTTCCTATAACGCATTTAAACTGTTTGGTAATAATTGATACGAAAAACCTTCAACAATTCTGACTTATAAGTTGGCATATTAGCGTTTAAAATGATTTTAATGATTAAGAGAATAAGTTAAAATCTTTGCCTGCGTGGTCAGAAATGATTGATTTAATTGATTCTAATTCAGTTTGTAATGCTGAGTGTT
>DFEL01000053.1 GCA_002369055.1 Cyanobacteria bacterium UBA3803 | reverse complement strand
GAACAGGAAGAACAAGAAGAAAGAAAAGCCAAAGAAGTTGCAAAAAAAGTTGAACACGTAAGCGTTACAAATCAATCTGCAATAATTTTAACGAAAAGACCTCCTGTGACGGCAGGTGTTTTACACGAATTAATGCAAATTGCAGAAAAACCAAGCGGTATGTACCGTGAAACTTCTCTTGCAGTTATAAATGATGAATTTATACAATCAAAAGAAAAATCTAAAATAATACCGGAAGTTGAGGAGTCGGATAAATTTTATCCCATAACACCTTTATCATTGAGTAAAACGCAGGAAAAAGTTTTAAAAACAGTCGAAACAGAAAAATTTATTGCAGTACAAGGGCCTCCCGGAACAGGTAAATCACAAACGATAGTAAATCTTGCTGCACACTTAATTGCAAACGGTAAGACCGTGCTTATTGCATCAAAAATGGATAAAGCGGTTGATGTTGTTGCAGAACGCTTAAACAGCTTAGGTGCACCATTTTTAGCTTTGCGAGCAGGCAGACTAAACTATCAAAAACAATTAAGAACGGATTTAAACGAATTAATAAACGGTCAGGCAGATATTGATGAAGGTGCTGAAGAATACTTAACAGCAGATGTTCAAGATATGAAAGACCATCTTGATAAAATGTATGACCTTCAAACAAAATGCGATAAAATTATTAACCTTGAAAAACAATGGCACGATATTTATGAAGAAATAAAATTAAGCGGAAAATCCTATGAAACAAATGAATATGTAAAATCTGTTCTTAATAAAACTGAGATAGAACAACTGGAAACATCTTTTGCAACAATTTCTGAAAATATGGAAAAAACAGGATTTTTTGCAAATATTTCAAATCATAATGCCAAAAGCCAATTAAAAAAAATACTAAAACTAAAAGATACTAAAATAAATAATGAAATACTTGATAACATTAAGTCAGAATTTGATTTTGCAAAATTAGATTTTACCTTACACGAAATCGAAACTAAAATTCAAAAAACAGGTAATATTCATTTGATGATTGAACAAATTTCTCAAATGAAGAAAAAGCAAAAGACAATTGCATCAAACATTCTAAAAAATAAAAGAAGACAATCACTAATGGGTATTTTAAAAGATAGTGTTAAGAAAAACAGATTAAAAATTCATGCCCGCTCACTTGTAGAAAGAAGTTTGAGAAAACAAAATGAAATTCTTGAAACAGAAGATTTCAAACCACTTTTAGATGCATTTCCTTGTTGGTGTACAACAACTTATGCAATTTCAAGTTCAATTCCTCTAAAACCCGGAATGTTCGATGTTGCAATTATTGATGAAGCCTCTCAATGCGATATTGCAAGTTGTTTTCCTATTTTATTCCGTGCGAAAAAAGCTGTAATAGTAGGTGATGATAAGCAATTACCGCATTTATCCTTCCTTGAAAAAGCAAAAGAACAATCGTTTATGAATCAATACGGCATTCCAAACAAATACCAATTAATGTGGCGTTTTAGAACAAACTCAATGTTTGATGTTTCAGATTATTATTCTGCTAATTCAATAATGCTTGACGAGCATTTTAGAAGTCTGCCGCCAATTATTGATTTTTCAAATCAAGAATTTTATGGCGGAAAAATAAGAATTATGAGAAAAGACAAAGTCGGAGATAAAGTTCTTGAGCTTGTACAGGTACCTGAAGGTAAAGTTGATGGAAATATAACAAGAAATTTGCCTGAAATTGAAGCGGTTGTAAAGGTTCTGCATGAATTAATAGTGGAAGATGAAAGAAAAAATCCTAAAAAGCCGGTAACTATTGGTATTATATCTCCATTTAGAGCACAAGTAGACCAATTAAAAATATCCGTGTCTAAAGTCCTTTCAGACCACATGTTAAAAAAACATCAGGTAGAAATAGGTACAGCACACACATTTCAGGGTGATGAAAGAGATATTATGCTTATATCTTGGGCTTTTGCAGATAATAGTCATTCCCAAAGTTTAACCTTCTTACAAAAACCTAATTTATTCAATGTTGCAATTACACGTGCAAAAAATAAAATGATAAACTTTATTTCACATGATATTTCAAATTTGCCGACAGGACACTTTAGAAGTTATATGGCATTTTTAAGAGAGTACATGGAACGTCAGGAAGCAATTTTAAATAAAGATATTGACGAAAATATTTACAAAAACGAATTGGAACGGGAAATTGCGGAAACATTACGAGAACTGGGCAAAGATGTTGTTGCAGGTGCAAGTATCGCAAATTTAAGTGCCGATTTGATTTTTGACAAAACAATCGTAGAAGTAGATGGTGTCGAAGACGAACCCCATGAAAAGATTAAAAATATGCGTAAACAAGCGATATTAGAACGCTCAGGATATCAAGTAAAACGTGTAAGTTATCGTGAATGGCTGACTTCACAAAAAGCTTGTATTGACCGATTATTAAAGTGATTTTATGCACCTGATATCATTTCATCAAAAGTAAAATTATCGGTATAAGTTTCGTCTATTTCTTTGTAATACTCTGTTCTTCTTTGCCTCATGCAATAGGTTATTAGTTGAACAGCATTGTTTAATGCAATAACTTTTTCCAAAATCTCTTTGTCGAATTTTCCATTCACAATTTCATAAAAATTATCCTTAAGATAGTTATCTATGTTCTTGCAAATTTCATTTATTGCAAGAATGTAGTTTTTTTCTTCTATTAAGTAGTATTCAAGTCCCATTTTGCCTCTTGTTATAATTAGATTATAATTTAATTATAATGACAAGTCAAGTTTAATTAATTAAAATATTATAATCAGATTATAAAAAGGTTATAATAATGCTCAAAAAACTTACACAAATAGGTAGTAGTTGGGGAATAATTATTCCAAAAGCAACACTAGAATTTTTAAACATAAATCCTGTTGACGACAAAGTCGAATTTATCGTAAATGAAAATGAAATTATAATCAGAAAAAACAAAAAGTAAGTTTATTGTTTAATAATTATATTTGTAATATACTGTTTGTATTATGGAATTAAAGACAACAACTGCAAGAAATTCGTACAGATACGGCTGGTTATTAAAAAGATTATATCCTTATGTAAAACCTGTTATGGGTAGAATTATATTAGGCTTGATTGTTGCTGCACCAATAGGATTATTGGACGGTTTTATGGCATTTGCTCTGAAACCTTACATGGATTACGTTATAGGACAAAAAGACCTTATTTTTATGGGGATAACAATTACTTGGCAGATGATGTCATATTGTATTCCTTATGCAGTAGTTTTATTTGCTGCATTACAAGGGGTTTTAAATTATTTAAATAATTACCTTACAGATTGGACAAGTCAAAAAGTTACTATATCTATTAAATCAGATTTATTTAAAAAATTAGTTTTTGCTGATTCTCAATTTTTTGATGATAATCCTTCAGGTATAATTATTTCAAGGTTTATACAAGATCCGGACAAAGCATCTTTGGGTATTATTGATAGGGTTAAGGACGTATTAACCAGTTTCTTTGGTGCTGTAGGACTTGTATTTGTAATGTTATATAGTGCTTGGAGATTGGCTATTGTTGGGGTTACAGTTTTATTAGTCGCATTTTTACCAATACTTTTGGTAAGAAATTGGATTAAGAAAACTTCAAATAAAAATGTTGTAATTACAGGAGATATAACAACAAATCTGAATGAAACTTATAGTGGCAATAAGATTGTATCATCTTATAACTTGCAAGAACGCCAATATCAAATTTTCAAAGATAAGCTTAATGAGGGTTTTAGAGTTAATATAGCATTGACAAAGCGTGCAGGATGGATGAGTCCGTTAATGTATATAATAGCATCTGTTGGTATAGCAATAGTACTTGCTTTTGGTACAAATTTGATTTATGCGGGTAAAATGACGGCAGGTGGATTTGCATCTTTCGTAACGTCATTGTTATTATTGTATAAGCCTGTTAAGACTTTAGGCCGTGCATTACAACAATTACAAGATTATTTTGTTGCGTTAGGTCGTGTATTTGAACTTGCCGATTATGAACCAACAATAGTTAATAATGATAATGCTGTTAATTTCCCTGATTTTAATGAAGGTTTGCATTTTGAGCATGTATATTTTGAATATAAAGAAGATGTTCCTGTTTTAAAAAATATCAATTTGGATATTAAAAAAGGTGAAACAATTGCAATTGTTGGTAATTCAGGCGGTGGAAAATCTACAATAGCATCTCTTGTTCCAAGATTTTATGATATCAAGTCCGGTTCAATAAAATTTGATAATACAGATGTAAGAAATATAAATTTAACTGATTTACGTAATAATATTGCAATGGTCTTTCAGGATAATTTCTTATTTTCTTGTTCTATCAGGGAAAATATTATGCTGGGGAATCCAAATGCCAGCGAAGAAGAATTGATGAATGCTGTTAATTCCGCTCATTTGCAAGAAATGATAGCTGAATTACCTAATGGGCTTGATACACAGTTGACAGAGCGTGGAGTAACACTTTCAGGCGGTCAGCGTCAGCGTGTTGCCATTGCAAGGGCAATGATTAAAAATGCTCCTATAATTATATTGGATGAGGCAACTTCTGCCTTGGATAATGAATCAGAAGCTATTGTTCAGTTAGCATTAGATAATTTAATAAAAGATAAAACAGTATTATTAATAGCTCACAGATTTACAACAATAAAAAATGCGGATAGAATAGCAGTTATAAATGAGGGTGAGCTTGTAGAACTCGGAACTCATGATGAATTAATGCAAATTCAAAATGGTGAGTATAAGCATCTTTATGAAATGCAATTTAGTAAAATTTAAGAATAAGATAACAGAATAAATAGAGGTATAAAATGAGTAAATATTTATTAGAAGTAGGTTGTGAAGAGTTACCATACAAGTTTATTGCACAAGCAACAGAACAATTGAAGAGCGGGTTTTCAAAATTTTTGAAAGAAGACAATATAAAATATTCCGATATAAATGTTCTTGCAACACCAAGACGTCTGGCAGTAATTTTAGACGGACTTTCAGAAAAACAAGACGATGAAACTAAAGTACTAAGAGGTCCGATTAAAAATGTTGCTTATGATGAAAACGGCAATCTTACAAAAGCCGGAGAAGGTTTTTTGAAAAAAAATGGTGTTGACCCTAAAGATGCCTACTTACAAGATAATTATTTACACGCAAAGATAGAAATTAAAGGAAAAGAAACATCTTTGATTTTACAAGAAAATATACCGTCTTTAATATTAAAAATGCAAGGTTCACACTTTATGCGTTGGGATAATTTTGAAGAAAAATTCCAACGACCAATTCGCTGGATTGTATCAATAATGGATGAAAAAGAAGTTCCGTTACAAATAATAAATGTTAAATCAGGTAAAATTTCTCGTGGTCACAGATTTGCAAATCCAAATACTGTTGAAATTAATAATCCTGATGAATATGTTGAAAAATTAAAAACAGTAAAGGTTCTTGTAAATCAAGACGAAAGAAAAGCTGAAATTGTACGCCAAGCAAAAGCACAAGCAGATAAAATAGGTGCAACACCAAGATATAGCGATGACTTATTAGAAGAAGTTACTCAACTTTGCGAATGGCCTGTTGCTGTTACTTGTGAATTTGATGAAGCATTTTTAACCATCCCTGAAGAAGTTACCGTAACAGTTATGGCTGTTCATCAACGTTATTTTGCCTTATATAAAGATGGCAAATTAACAAATAAATTTATTACTGTTACAAACTATGTTGGCGATGAATTTGAAAATATCAAAGCAGGAAATTTACGTGTTATTAAAGCAAGACTTGATGATGCTGTATTTTTCTTCAATGAAGATACTAAAAAGCCTCTTGCAGATTATGTAGAAGGTCTAAAAGGTATGACATTCCAAAAAGGTATGGGTTCAATTTATGACAAAACTCAACGAATTATTGAATTATCAAAAGTTATCGCTGAAGATTTAGGAAAATCATCTGAAACTATAAACCGAACGGCTCAATTATGTAAAGCAGATTTATGCACAAGTTTGGTATTTGAATTTACGGAATTACAAGGTTATATCGGTTCAGATTACGCAAGAATTGCAGGTGAAGATAAAAATGTTGTTGAAGGTATAAAAGAACACTATTTTCCTTTAAATGCAGACAGTGAACTTGCTAAAACCGTTGAAGGTCAAGTTGTTGGTATTGCGGATAAATTAGATACTATTTGTGCAGTCTTTGTTGACGGCAGAAAACCGACAGGCTCTTCAGACCCTTTAGGTGTAAGACGTGCAGCATTAGGCGTTATCAAAACTGTTATTGCAAATAATTTAAAACTTGATTTAAATAAATTACTGCAAAAAACATTGGAACTTTTACCTGTAAAAAAAGACTGTATAAATGATATCCAAGAATTTTTTACACAACGTTTAATAATTTTCTTGAATGATGAATACAAAAAAGATGTTCTTGAAGCGTGTGTAGCAAAAAATCCTCTTTGTGATTTATCAGACTACGTTGCAAGAGTAAAGGCAGTTGCAAAAATGAATTCACCTGAATTATTAGAAAGTGCTAACAGAATTATAAGAATTTTGAAAGAACCTGTTTATGCAAAAGTAAATAAAGATTTATTTAAACATGAATCAGAAGGCATGCTTTTTGATGCAATTAATGGCATGCCTGAAACTGATAATTATGATGAATATTTATCACAATTAAATGCCTTAGTTCCTTCAATTACAGCATTTTTTGATAATGTACTGGTCATGGATGATGATGTTAATGTCAAAAATAATCGTTTAGGCATGCTTACAATTTTGAAAGAAAAATTAGAAAAATTATGTGATTTTTCAAAAATACAAGGATAGTTTAAACACAAATAATATTGCTATATTTAAATTCTGGCGTTTTTGTAAAGTTATGTAAACAAAATCTTAAAACAAGTAAATTTTTATTTTGAGGTAGCTTTATATAGACATAAGAAACGAAAATAAAAAGTATAGGTAAATAAAGGTAGGTTCCCCAAATGCAAAACAAAAATTTAAAACAACAACAAATTCAACAACAAAATCAACAAGCACAATTCTTGAATTTTGTACAAGGTCAAGATAAAACAAGTGCAGATTATATGAATATGATTACATCGACAAATCCAATGCAAAAATCAAGCTCATCAAAACTTGAAGCAATGGTAAGAGCTCAATTGC
>DFEL01000153.1 GCA_002369055.1 Cyanobacteria bacterium UBA3803 | reverse complement strand
AATCGCGGCGAAGTTTTATTAGGTGATGTATATTTAGCAACGGTACAAAATGTTTTACCAAGTATTGATGCTGCTTTCGTTGATGTTGGTGTAGATAAAATGGGATTTTTACACGCACAAGACGTTATGGGTAAAGGTGCATTAAAAGACAAGTTACAACCAAATCAAAAACTTGTAGTTCAAGTAGTGAAAGAACCAACAGGACACAAAGGTCCAAGAGTTACAACAGAAATAAGTTTACCGGGTAGATTTTTAGTTTTAATGCCAAGCGAACCGGGAATTAATGTAAGTCGTAAAATTGAATCATCAAAAGAACGTGCCAGACTTAAATCAATAGTAAGCCTAATGAAACCTGTCGGTGTTGGAGTAATTATCAGAACTGAGGCTGAAAATCAATCTGAAGCAGACATTCAAGAAGATTTGGAAATTCTTTTAGAAAAATGGAATAACATCGTAACCGCAGCGGAATCATTAACACCTCCAAATCTTTTGTATCGTGACCAAGATTTATTATATAGAGTTATAAGAGAGGCTTGTTCTGAAGATGTTACAGAAATTATTGTTGATACAGCCTTCGCATTAAACAGGGTTCAATCTTTATTACAAAATTGGCACATGAATAAAAATATTCAAGTTACATTATACAAAGGTAATGAACCACTATTAATTGCTACAAATGTTCATAAAGAAATTCGTGCTGCATTAAATATGAAAGTAAATATGCCGTCAGGTGGATATTTGTTTATTCAACAAACAGAAGCTCTTACAGTTATTGACGTAAACTCAGGTAAATTTGTAAGCTCCGCAACACAAGATGAAACTATATTAAAAACAAATATTGAAGCAGTACATGAAATAGCACGTCAACTACGTTTACGTAATATCGGCGGTATGATTATCATAGACTTTATTGATATGACATCACGTGTTGATAAATTGGCAATAATGGAAGAACTTGAACTTGCAATAGAAGACGATAAAGCCAAACCTCAAGTAGGTCAGTTGTCGGATTTAGGGCTTGTTGAAATGACTCGTCACAGACAAGGACAAGCCATTTCAGAAGTTTTTGCAAAAAAATGCCCTCATTGTCACGGTGAAGGTATTTTAGTGGAAGATTTTAAATTTGCGACACCAACCGCAGAAGGTGAATACAGAGCAAAAGCAGCAAAAATGAAACTTCCTATTAGCGGATTTAAGAAAAACAATAACAAAAAACAAAATAACAATAATAATCAACAACCTCAACAACAAGAGGTAATGGAACAATCTCAACCAATAGAAATGACGTCAGAACAACCTTCTGTTGTTGCTCAAGAAGAAACACAAAAAAGAAACAACAAAAAAGGCAGAAAAACAAACAAAAAAAATCTTGATAAACAACAAATAAATGAAGATTCTAACGTTAAACTTGCTGATACAATGATTACAAAAGAAGATGAAATAAAACCTGTAATTGTTGAACCTCAAATTGAAAATTCTGAAGTACTTGAAGTTGCAGAAGTATCTCAAGAAACAGAAGCACCTAAAAAATCACGCAGACCAAATAGAGGTGGTACAAAAACAAAACGTCAACCAAGAAAAAGAAAAACTAATGAGGTAACTGTTGAAGAATAATTTTATAAAAATATTAATAACAACATCAGTCTTTATTTTTATAAAGACTGGTGCTTTTGCTGTTAGTGAAAATCAAATACCGGTATCGACATCTTTTTCGGAAACAATACAATCCGTTCAAAACACTCAAAGTTTAGGCTCACAAGTAATTAAACCAAATACGCAAACCGGTAATACGCAACAAGTTGAAGACAAGACTAAAACACTTGCCCATGAAGCAGTAACAGGAACTATTGAACAAGCAACGCAAGATGAATTAAATAATACAACATCACACCAAAATTTAAATTCAATAAAAAAAGAAATTCAAAAACAAACAAAACCTAAAAAAAGTTATGTAAATGTAATTTTTAAATTTATACTAGCACTTATTTGGGTTGCAATTTCATCAATAATAATTTTTATAATTTTGCTTTCATACAAAAAATTAATCCTTAAAGGAAAACCAATAACACCAACTTATGAAAGTACAGAACATTCATTAGATACACCTAAAAATTTTAAAGAAGCAATAAAATTATTTTTAGACAAAACAAAATGGGATTAGAATATAAATTGCAATTAACAAACGTCAATTCATCATTCATTTTTGCCGTAAACATTTTATCTGCCATAATTTTGTCCTATTTGTTTCTAATATTTTGTCATTCTGAACTTGTTTCAGAATCTGTTAATTTGTAAGATGCTGAAATAAATTCAGCATGACAGGTTTTATCTGTATTTTAATTCTTCCTTAATTACGGAAATAACTGCAATAATTAATGCAAATGGAAGTATTAAAATATTCAATATTCTGTTTAATATTTTTTTGATTTTATTTTTCATAGGCTTGAAATTCCTTTTAAAATGTGTAATAATGAATGTAGAATAATCTTGTGGACTGGAGAACGCCAGCGTGGTTACTACCTTTAGGCATACCTCGGATGAGTAGGGAACGGACTACTTCAAGGTTATTCTATTTTTATATAGCGTTTATCTTTTAATATATTGTCATAGTTTATTCTTTTAGTAGTTCCAATATAGTTTACAGGTCTGTCGGTTCGTTTTGAATTAATATTTACAGGTATTGCTATACAATCTCTACCGTCAACAATTTCCCCTTTCGTTAGCATCTTTACATATATAATTGCAGATATTTTTGTGTCATAAAATAACTCATTATAATTGCCATTTAATACATCATATATTTGTAAAAATTGATTTGTTGTTAGTTTTTGTTTTTCTATCTTTGTTTTACCCAAAGAATGTTTTACTTGTCTTGCCTCAAATGATATTACCGGACTTTGAACTTTTAAATTTTGATTTTCTTTCAAATATTTTAAAACTGACGGCAATATCCACGTTATTGCAGGTTCTTCAACTTTAAAAATTTTAAAGTTTTGATTTATAATCTTATTAGTTAAATTTTCTATAACCTTTTTATTATGTACATTTTGTGCCATATCTGAAATAAATTTGTCCTGTATATCCTGCGGTAGTTTTGCAATCTTTTTATATGCCTGTACGTCTAAATTCCACGCTTTTGTGCCTAAATTTGTTCCCCAGCCTGCATCTGCTGACATTCTGAAACTTATAAGCTCTTATATACAAATTTACCCTATAACAACAATTGGATTAATAATCCAAACACTAATGAAACTATCAGCAATATACTAATAATTTTAAAACATTCTTTTTTGTTCTCGTTATTTTGAAATAATACTAATAAACCCAGTCCGGCATTTGAGGTTAATCCTGCAATTAAAGCACCAAAAGCAATAACGTGTTTTAAATAAAGCATTACAATTAAAACAGAAGTTGCACAGTTAGGAATTAACCCTACAAAAGATGCAACAATAACCTGTAATAACGTATTCACGTTAAATATCGCCTGCAAAGAATTTTGTGCATAATGAAAAGCAAAGTCCAAACAACAATTGATTATCAATATAAATACAAATACATTAAAACAATGCTTTAGGGGGTGAATAAACAAATTTGTAACTTGTGAGTGAATTTCATTATGACAACAGCCACATTCACAAACTTCAATTTTTTCAGGCAATTTTTTCAAATCAGTTTTAAAAATAAAATCAACGGTATATCCTGCCAAAATACTAATACCGATTTTTGTTGAAATGATTGGAAGAATCACGGAAAAACTTTCGGGATGAAGCAATAAAATAGGAATAGCCTCATCACTTGTAGAAATGTATATAGCAATCAAAGTTCCTAAAGTTATAAATCTTTTTATATAAAGCATAGTTGCAATAACAGAAAAACCACATTGAGGTATAGATGCAATTACACTACCCACAAAAGGTCCCCAAATGCGTGAACTTAGCGATAAATTTTCAATTTTTTCAGAAAAATAATTTTCAAAAAT
>DFEL01000028.1 GCA_002369055.1 Cyanobacteria bacterium UBA3803 | reverse complement strand
ATAAGAGCTGGTATACCATTTTTTTCTGACTCGTAATCACTAATCTTTTTCCAAGCATAGTAATACTCATATTTTGTAAAAATCGTTCCTAATTTTGATGTTACACCATCGGTAATCATTGATAGCATACAATATTTTAGAAGATTTGGGATTTCTCTTTTATATCGATTATGAATCTGTTTCCAAGCATCAAATATCGTTGTGTCTTCTTCAATTGCTGTTTTAAACTCACAAATACAAACAGGAATGCCATTTATAAATATAAGTAAATCAGGACGTCTCGGAATTACACCTACATCCTTTACTTGATATTGATTAACTATTTTATATGTATTATTTTCAATATTATTAAAATCAATATATTCAATATGCAGATTTTGTAGAGAGGCATCATCTCTTGATAAATTAAATCCTGAATTCAAATATTTAAAGACTTCTTTATTACCTGTATATAATGGAGTTGCGGAAATAAGTTTAATATTATTTATAATAGTTGTAATTTCATTTTGAGTAAGATTTTCACTTGCATATCTTTGTTGCAAATATGAAATTAAATCTTGCTCCATAAGAACATCTGTTTCTTTTCTATGAATACTATAACCATTCACATAGGTATAGCCCTCTTTTTTTTCAAGTTGTTCAATTATTGATTTTTCCAATGATTCTTCTGTAAATTTTTTAGTCACTATACTTGTTTCCCATGCTTTTTGCTTCTTCCACAGAACCTTTTATTAAAATAGGACATATGTTTTTTTGTAAGTTTATTGCAATATTTAATATATTGTTTCTAATAGTATAAGCATTGTAAACTTTTACTATATCTTTTTGAATTTCAATAGATGGTATTGGAATTTTGAATTCTTCCATTAGTGAATAATCGAAGGTATTTCTAACTCCTAGAGCGTAAAATTCCGCATATCTTTTAAAATCTTCTCTTTTTAGCCATAAAATCAAATATTCAGGCAACAAGTAATTTGTATTGCAATAAAAAACTTCATATATTGGTGAGCATACAGTATCCGAATCAAAAGGATAATAATGTAGTGCATCAGCCTTGATATTGTATAATGGTGGGGCGTAACAAATAGCACCTTTAGTCATTACCTTATAATTTTTCAAAGATTCATTTGGTATTTTTTGTGGTTTTATAAATCCTACTTGACCAATTCCCAGAACATCCGAAATGTTTTCATTTGTATTTTTTTTACCTTTGAAAATATATTGTCCAATTTCTTTTATATCAGTGGTTTTTCTTAAATTTTCTATATATGCGTCACATACGAATTTAATGCGATTTTTCGAAGTTTCTAACATATTAATGTTTTGTTTTAATCCCATATAAATATCAACATATTTTTGTTGAATTTCTATATCGGGAAGTTCAATTTCCACATCACACATATCTTCCCAAGAAAAAGTCTCTCTCGCAGAACCCCAAGAATTAAATCGAGAATATCTATCAAATGAAGTTCTGTTAAAGAATATATATAAATATTCAGGCAACAATTTATTACTTATACCATTAAATACCACATAAGTTGATGATACCAAGTAAGCTTCATCTGAAAAATTGTATGCTAATGATATTTTTTCGCCATTTCGAGATGTTACAGATACATAAGCAAACTGTTTTGGTTTTACCAATGTGTATTTTTTTAAATCGACACCTGATAAATCTGCTTTTGTTGGTATAAATTTCTTATCTATTGAGATTCCTCGAACTGAATTTTCATCATATTCTGAATTAATATTACTATCAGTAACTAAACTTATAAGAGTCCCCAGTTTTACCTTATTTAATTGCATAACCAATACCCTCAAAAGCAGATTTTAGCAGATCTTGTGATTTTTGTTCTTTATTCAAAATTTCTTGCATTTCTTTTTGTATTCTTGACATTTCTTCTTCATAATTGATGTCTAAATCTTTATCAACAAATTCAATATATTTTGAAGGAACAAGAGTATAACCCCTTTCTATTATTTCAGATTTTTTTACACTTCTGTATAATTCAGGTTGTTCATATTTTTCTGGGCAATTTAGACTTTGCCAGTCGTTATAAATTTTTTTAACTTTTTGAATTATTTCATCATTAAACACAACTGCTTTATTATCATCATGCAATTTGTTCCACGTTCTTAAATCAACAAATAAAATTTCATTTTCACGATTTCTTACTTGTCTTCCGTTTAATGAACTTGCTTTTTTATTGTTGTTTATAATCCATAACGTAACACTAATATCAGTCAAATAAAACATTTCTCGTGGTAAAACTATTATTGCTTCAACTTTATCATTTTCAATAAGTTGGGTTCTTATAGCCAATTCTTCCGGACTGGATAATGCACCATTTGCAAGTAAAAATCCAGCAATACCGTCTGTAACATCTAATTTTGATAACATGTGCAAAATCCATGCATAATTTGCATTACTTACAGGAGGAATACCATAACCTGACCAACGGGGGTCATTTAATAAATCATTTGGATCTCTCCATTTTTTAAGATTAAATGGTGGATTTGCCATGATATAATCAACTTTTAAGTCCTCATGTCGGTCATCTAAAAATGACGAAGCATTTCTATCCCCCAGATCACAAGAAATCCCTCTAATTGCCAAGTTTTGCTTTGCTAATCTGTAGGTATCCGGATTTTCTTCTTGCCCATAAACAGCTATGTCCATTTTATTACCGTTATGTGCTTCAACAAATTTTACAGATTGCACAAACATACCACCCGTACCACAACAAGGATCATAAATTCTTCCTTGAAATGGCTCAATAAGTTCGGCAATTAAATCAACAATACATTTAGGAGTATAGAATTCACCTTTTTCCTGTTTTGAATCATATGCAAAGTTTCGCATAAAATACTCATATACAGTTCCAATTAAATCTTTTTCCTTAAACTTTTCTTCCGAGATTTGATTAATGTCATCAATTAATGATTTAATAACTTTTGGATCAAGACCTAAATTTGCATAAAATTTTTGTAACAAAGCACCTTTTAAAGGGGAATTATCTGTTTCTATATCTGCCATTGCCTGATCTATTTTGTTCGCAATATCTTTTGCTCCTGCATTTTTTACTATTTCCGACCAACGACAATTTTCCCTTAAATAGAAAACATTTTCGGATAAATAGAAAGAAGGCTTTTCTAAAAATGTAGGTATATCACCATATTGTTCCTTTATTTCAGATCTTCTTTTTTCAAATTTATCCCCTGCAAATTTTAAAAACACTAAACCCATTACGGCATCTCTGTTTGTAAGAGAAGAAACCTTACCCCTTAATGTATTTCTACAATCAAATAATATACTCTCTAAACTTTTTTCCTTTGTTTTTTTTGTTTTCGCCATTCTTGATTCTCCTAAATTTTGGAGAATTTACACAACCAAATATTTATTTTGGTGCATAAACAATGAATGGTATCAGAGTTGAATAATTGTATTTGTAAAAATTTTCTTCACAATCAATTTATTAAACAAAATTTCAAAATAATTTTATGATAATATGGAACTATAAGAGTTTATGCACCAAAATAAATATCCTGATGTATTTAATTTGTTGTATAACGGCTACAATTCAAAGTTTAGGTATGATTCATCTATTTCTTCTTGGGAGATACCAATATAACGCAATGTAATAGCAGGAGCCGAATGCTGAAATATCTTTTGTAACAAGGCAATGTTATTATATTTTCTAAAGAAAAACAACCCAAAATTCTTTCTCATACTGTGGCAACCAACATTTACAGTAATGCCACACTCTTTACACGCTTTATTAATAATTCTGTAAACCTGACTCCTGTCAAGTCTATGATGCTTTTTACCTACAAACAACGGATTATCATCTGTAACTGAATAAGTTTTTTTACGTTCTATAAGGTATCTTTTTATCAACTTTTTCAGTTTACTGTTTAGTGGAAATCGCTTGTACTTACTCGTTTTCTTCTCTCTTATTTCTACAAAATCTTTACCCTCAACATCTTCCACATTCAGACCTAATATATCACTTATTCGTAACCCTGTATTGCATCCAAACACCCAAATAAGCTGATTTCTTAAACTTTGTTCTGCTAAATATCTTTCTACTGCCTCTACCTGTTCTCTGTTTTTGATTGGTTCTACCAAATTTTTCATATTTTATACTCCCTATATTTTAATTAAAAAATTCAAAAATTTTCCATGTCCTTATCTGTCATACATAGGTTTTATAATAAAGTTATAATAAATGAGGTAAAATTTATGACTACAGAAAACACTCCCGCAAAAGAACCAACATTATGCAATGAAGTAGTTTATGAAGATTCTGAACTTAAACTTACTAAATTATGGACTTGGAATGTAAGAAGTCTGCACGAAGAAAAAGATGCCGGAGTTTTAATGGTTCTTTTATCAGGCAAGTATCACAACTGCGGTGGAAAATCTACATTCGTTTCTTATGACGGAAAACGATTAACCGATTTGGAATTTGATTATGTCAGTGAATATATGTACAGCGATGAAATGTGGAAAGTCGGTATAAATGAACAAGGATACGGATTTTTAAATAAAGATTATGAAATTGCCATACCGTTAAAATACAAAAAAACAAAATATTTCAAAAACGGTTATGCTGGCGTACATGACGGAAATAACTGGCTATATGTCGATAAAAAAGGTAATGAAATACATCTCGAAAATATTTATAAAGAGGTTAAACCTTTTTATGACGGACTTGCAAGAGTTTCAACCATTGACATATTATATCAGGATAAATTGTCATATCACTCTGATTATAATGATATTGCAGGAAATTGGGGCTATATTGATAAGTCCGGACGAGAAGTTATCAAACCTCAATATATTTATGCATTTAATTTTATCAACGACAGAGCCGTTGTTGCAAAAGGTAAGTGGGAAAAACATAAAAAATCGGATAATGAATCCAATCAAGAGCATTACTGGACAGAAGAAGAATTATGGGGAGTTATTGACAAAAACGGCAATGAAATAATCCCTTGCAAATATGATGAAATAAGATGGTTTATTGATGATTATAATAATATCATTGAGGACTATTATCAAGTGCATACAGGTGGTTGGGAAAATGGTAAATGGGCTATTTTAGACAGAAATGGAAATTTTATAACCGAGCCGATTTTTGAAGATTATAGTTATGATTACTTTGACGGTTTGATGACTTACAGAGAAAAAGCAACTTGGGATGATGTTCCGATAGGTATTTATGATTTAAAAGAAAATAAAATTCTTTTTGAGCCACAATTTGATGATGTAACATTCCTTGATGACGGTAATATTCTGGTAGAATTTTTCGATAAAGATTTGGGACATAAGGTTGAAAAAATAATAGACCACAAGGGTAAAGATGTTTTCAAATCTGATTATACAAGTATTTATCCTTGGTGGAATCCCGTTGTTGCTGTCAAAGAAGGCGAAAACTCTACAATATACAATATTATTGATGAAAAAGGTAATATTCTTGAAAGTAAAGAATTTGACGAAAAAGTTTCCGTTTTCAATAGTGCTGTTAATTTTGAAACAAAAACATATATTTATTCAGATAATGACAAAAGAGGATTAAAAAACTTTGACGGTAAAATTTTAATTCCCGCAAAATATGAATATTTTGAACAAAGCAGATGCAATGATAACTTTTATTATTTTGAGGTAAAAAAAGACAGTAACCAACAAGGTCTTATGATGTCTAACGGAACAGTAATTATAAAACCTGATTATGATAATATAAATATATTAGAAAACAAAAAAATAATCTGCAATAGTAATCACGGTGTAGATGTTTATGAGTATGAATTAAAATAAAAAGAGGTGAAAAATGATTTTAGTAGATAAATGGTGTTCTGAAAAAGAAATTTATGAATTAATTAACAAATCTGAACCCCAAAAACAGCAATTAAAATGTTTAAATTTTGAAGAAACTCACGGCTGGGTTTATATAACATTAATGGTAAACAACAGAGAAGTAAAAATTAAATATAGTTCTGTAATGACGGCTATAACGCATGTTATTCGTTTTTTCTCCGAATTAACTACTTCAAAAGAAGATATAGCAATGTTTCTTGATAATGAAGGCAGCGATCCACTACTTTATGCAAATCCAATCAATGAAAAAGAAATACGATTTCTTTTTGCACACGATTATAATTTGTATTCCGATGATAATATTGACGATTATAAAATAGCGGATTATACAATAGAATTTGATATTATCCTTGATAAAAAAACTTTATTGCAAGAATTCTATAATATTCTAAAATCATATATAGATGGAATAGATGAAACAGATGAAGAAAAAGTTGAAGAAATAAATCTTGACAGAGCAGAATTCCAATTAGAAATAATTGAAAAATACTTAAATAATTCAAATTAAAAAATCAATTGCTTTTTAAAAATCCCTTAATTTTTAAGGGATTTTTTACTAATTCGTGGCGATCTAATATGTGTCAGATTACCCATATTTATATGTGTTTGAGGCATTTTAGTATCCAGCCTCAATTTACAAAAATCGTACCTAAAAAAACAGTCTATTTGATAATTATCATAAGAATTTACTAATTATAATATTATGAACTTATAACAAAAATAATAAAAAATCAAAATTCACTATATAAAGACTATATAAACTTGATAAGATACTTCACTTATAGTAATATACAGAATAAATATTATGTTTAATAAAATATAATGAATAATAAATTTGTATAAAAAATAGTAACATAATTAAAAAAGGTGTTTATAATGGAATACAATGAATTATTAGAAAATATTGACAAATCAATAAATGACTTTTTGGACGATGAATTTGAAGATGAGGAAGAAAATAAAAAGATAGAAAAGATAGAAGAATTAATGAATTCTTCTTCTACCTTGATAATGGATGATCCCATATTGAAAAACAAATTTAAAAAAGAGGTTTCACTTTTTTTAAAGGATGCGTCTGATGATGAAGCTAAAATGGAACTGAAAGAAGTTTCTTCGAATGTAATAAAATATTTAGAAAATAAATTAAAAGAAAATAAAGAAAATAAATATGTAATAAAGTGTGTTGATAAAAAGTTTTTTGACCTTGATGCAAAAGAAATTTGTATACATATTAAGAACAAAGAAAAAGACATATGTGAAAAATATTTAGATATTCCTTTATTATTTATGTATAGTTCACTAGGTGATAAAGACTACCCAGCATCTATTGAGATTTCCCCAAGGCTTATTGATTTTTATGTAAATATTTTTGGGGGTCTCTTTGATGATATCCTATTTATACCAGAGGGTTTAGCTTTTTATGTAGTAAGTTTTTATATAAAAAATTATTTTGAATTAGATACAAGATTTTCAGCTTACTTTTTTGCATCTGCAATGTGCGAAGTATTGTCGGAGTTAAATAAATATGCCAGAACATATTATGCACGTGATAAATATGCAAATGAACTTAATGGTGAAAAAACAAAAGCTGAAACCTACTATACAATTAAAATAAAAAAAGATTTTAATGGTGATTTATCAATATATTTAAACAATAAACAAATGGATATGTGTAAAGAGTGGATTGAGTTGATATATAAAGTAGGAAAAAATAAATATAATTTATCAAATCATTACAATGTAATGTATGGATCTGTTCCAAACCCTATTGTTGATATTAAATACTTTAAAACATACATGTCAGACAAAATTAATAAAATTAACACCCGAATTAGAAAAACACTTGCAAGTGTTGATAAAAGTCTAACTAAAAGTGATATAGCCGAAATAAGACTTTTGTTATTACCTCGAAGTATTGGAAATATTGTCTATAATGAAGATAAATTTTCTTTTATATTTGATGAAATTTCTAACTAAAATTATTGACAGTTTTAATCGCTCATAAATCGCTCGTAAAATTTTAATTTATAGGTCTAAAGTCCTTGTTATACAAGGACTTTTTTGTCGAGCGATTATAAAGTTACAGAATTTATTTTCAAAACAGGTATATTGTAAGTAATAGAAATAGGCAAACATTTACTAAAAGTAAAAGACAATTAGTTTTAATACAGAAAGGATAAGGAAATGAGTGATTTTGAAATTTTAAATGTAAGAGAAGTAGCAGAACTTTTAAAGTCGGATAAGAGAACTATTGAAAGAAAAGCAAAGCAAGGATATTATCCATCAAATGTCTGTGGAAAACATGGTAGATACTGGCTTTTCAACAAACAAGAATTGTTAAAATTTGTATTTTGTGGGAATTAATGAGTTTGCGTTTCAGCATGATGAACGCTAATATGTTTTTAGGAGTAAATATTATTATGACAGTAACAAGAGACAAAAAAAACGGATATTACCAGTATGAATTTATGTATAGAGGAGTACGTTACCATAGAAGATTTAAAGATGCTACTCGAGATGAAGTTATTGGTTACGAAACAATAGCAAAAGCGGAATTAAGAAAATCCGGATATGATATAGCTGCTGAAAATTATCATGTATATACACTATCTGAAATAATGGAAGATTATAAACAATATGCTGATGATGTATATGCTTCACCAAAAGAGGCAAAAGTTGTAGTTGATAATTTTTATAAAATTGTTGGGAATAAACCTTTAAAACAGATAATTGTATCAGACATAGAAAAATATCGAACTCAAAGAAAGAAAGCCGGTGTTAAAAATTCAAGCATAAACCGAGAGATGAATAATATAAAAAAGATGTTTTCACTTGCAAAAAGCAATCATAAGATAAAAGAAAGTCCTTGTAGCGGGTTAAGACCATTAAGGATAGTAAATCCTACAAAAAGATTTTTAGAAAAAGAAGAAGAAAAAAAGTTATTAGATATTGCAAATCCGTTGATGAAAGCCTTTATCATTATCAGCATACAGTCAGGAATGAGAATGGGTGAAATTTTAAATTTAAAGTGGTCAGATGTTTATATGAAACAAGGATATATGATTGCATTGAATACTAAAAATGGTAAACCAAGAAAATTACTTATAACTCCTGATATAAAAGAACAATTAGAATTATTTTATAATAGTATAAATGAGTATGTATTTACAAATCCATTAACACACGACAAATATAAAGATGTAGATTCATCGTTCATAAGATTAGTAAAGAAAAGCGGAATTAAGCATATATCATTTCATGAATTAAGACATACAACAGCCTCACGAATGAACGAAATGGGTATAGATTTAGCAACTATACAGGAATATTTGGATCATAAAGATCCAAGAACAACCAGAAGATATATCCACAAGCCTAAAAAAAATATACTTGATGCAGTGCAGAAGCTATCTCAATACACAATAACGACATAGAATTTATGATTGTTTGTAATTATTGGAATAACAGCTTTTTGACCGCCTTGAAATTGTGGTCCTACTTCTATTATGCTATCGTCTTTTAAGATTCATATTACATCTTCTTTTGTTAAAAAGGGAACTGTCATATGGTACTCCAATAATCATATTTTATATAAACTAAACATTTTCTATAGTATACAATGGTATATCCACAAGATTATCGGCCTTTTTATAATCTGCCAAAGATGTTCTTATGGCTAATTCCGGCTTAAATTTTTCCATATAAACTTTTAAACTTTTTGCTTGCAAATTTGTTTCTGCTTTAACTTCAACAGGTACAACATTTGATTTTAATTGAATAACAAAATCAACTTCTGCTCGACTTGTTTCGTTCGACCAGTAAAATACCGGTAAATCTTTTATAGTCTTAAATTGCTGCAGGACATATTGTTCAGCTATAGCACCTTTAAATTCTTCAAATATACGATTTCCATCAATAATAGTTTCTGCTTCTAAATCGGTCATTGCTCCTAATAAACCAACATCTAATACAAACAATTTAAAAGCACTAAAATCTTCATAAGCTATAATTGGTAAGTCAGGCTTTGTTATTTTATTTACTCTATAAATTAAACCGCTATCTATTAACCAAGACAGGGCGACTTCAAAATCTCTTGCTCTTGCACCTTCTTTTACAGCCCCATATATAAATTTCTTATTTTCTTTGCTTAATTGTGCAGGAATAGATTTCCATAATAAACGAATTTTTGCAACTGTATTTTCAGGAATATGTTTTGTAAAATCTTCTTCATAAGCAGCTAGAATCTCATTTTGTAGTTCTCTTACACTCATAAAATCTTTGTTCTCTACAAAATCACTAACAACTTCCGGCATACCGCCAACATAACAATATTGTTTTAAAAGCTTTTCATATTTATTATTAAACAGTTTTATAGTTTTATAATCTTTTTTATTTAAAAGTTCAACAAATCTTGATTCGTCCATTGCTAATAAAAATTCTTCAAAACTTAACGGATAAAGGTTCATAAAAGAAACTTTACCGACAGGGAATCCCGTTCCTTCATGACAAGCAACACCTAACAAGCTACCGGCAACAATAATATCATATTGCGGAGCATTTTCTCTAAAATACTTTAAAGACGTTAACGCTCTTGGACATTCTTGAATTTCATCAAGTATTATTAGTGTATTTTCAGGATTAATTTTAATCTTTGTTGCTAATCCCAAATCCATTATAATACGGTTAGTATCATAGTCTGTGTCAAAAATTTCTTTACTTTTTTTATCGACATCAAAGTTGATATATGCAACTTGTTCATAATATTTTTTTCCAAACTCTTGCATCAACCAAGTTTTACCGACTTGTCTTGCTCCTTGTATTATTAATGGCTTATGATTTTTTTTATTCTTCCAGTCAATAAGTTGTTTTATAGCGTATCTTTCCATGTGTTGATCCTCTTTTTATAAGTTTATTATATCACAAGTTGCACATTTTTTACACGACTTTTCATCATGTTTTGCACATTTTTGACACGACTTTTCATCATGTTTTGCACATTTTTGACAGAACCTCAAATCATCAAACATATAATTTATTAAACCTAGTTCCTGTTTGATTTTATAAAAGTCTTTTCTGATTTTGCGTTTTATGGCTTTCTTTTCTTGTTCATTGCCTCTTAAAAAGTCGTTCAAAGGTTGTTTTAATATAATTAATTCTTGAATAATCGGAATAAGGTACGGATATTTTTTGTTTGTTATTTTAAAAAGCTGTGCCAATTGCACATGAGTCAGAATTTGTATTTGTCTTTGCGGAATATTTGCAATCCTTTTTATTGAATATTTTGAGAATTAACTAACAAGTAAACGTTACAAAAGTCCATTCTTTTATGTCAAATTTCCAAATCCAGAACAAGCGCACTTACTCAACTGGGGTTTATTTGGGACATTTGAATTGTAATTATTTAGCCTGTGTTAGCGGACACGTTGGGGTATTAGCGATTTTTTACGAATTGACTCAAATGTAACGAAACTGCTCTTTTTGTCCACTTTCTGTCAATGAAAAATCCGGTATAAATCCGAACAAATCGCTAAGACTCAAATATACTCTATATTAAAGCGATGACACATTTAGGACAAATAAGTCCCATTTGAAATTGCAATTTTTCAACTCGGAAGTAGGCCGGAAGCGTTTATAACGTTTGAATAGCAGTAAATTTTTCAATTAAAATATATTAAAAATAACTAAAAAACACTCTAAAATCTGCCGTTTTCAGTCAAGATTTTAAATCTGATAACTGAAATCATTTATATTCATATGAGCTATATTTTAAGCAATCTAAGATTATGCTTTAATTATTTGTAAATATAATATTAAAAATTAACATCTTAAATTTATAATTGTTATAATTAAAATAGCGACTTAGGAATATGGATAAATATACTAATGAAAATTTCACAAATCAGAATAATTAATTATAGAAATTATAATGACACAACAATTTACCTAAAAGAAGGAGTAAATGTTATTGTTGGTCCTAATAACGCAGGTAAAACAAATCTTTTAAAAGTAATTGCATTTTTAAACAGTCGCCCTACCAAATTAAAAATATCTGACTTTAATTATAATAATTTGTTTGATAAACATCAGGCAGAATTCAAAGAAAACCCACCCAAAATAGAATTCTATTATGTTATTGAACATTCATTCAACCCAGAGACAATAGATAGTTCTCTAATAAAGCTTAAGAATTTTATTGTGTATGAAGAGGATGGTAATTTGCTTAAGGGAGAAAATGAAAATTCATATAAAATTACAGGAAAATTTAAAATTGCTTTTGAATTGAATAACAAATACTGTGATGACTATAAAAATCAAGTCGCAAAGCTCGAAACAAGCTTACCGCCAAAAGAATATTTTAAAAATTATGAAAATATACTTGAAGAATTTTTGGATAAATATGAATGGACTTTTTATAATAATGCAAATGAACCGATATTAAATCATAGCGATATAGAAACTATTTTTAATATTGATTTTATTCCAGCAGACAGAACAACAGATAAATTATTGCCAGAGACAAAAACTTTCATAAAAAAGAAAATAAAAGATGAAGATTCTGCTTTAGAGATAAAAAGAGATTTAACTGATACTATTAATAATAAATTTGAACCAATTATTAATGATATAAAAACTAAATTTAAAAAAGGACAAGATTGTATTGGTATTAGTAAGGGAAATAATATACTTGAACCGAGTTTTAAATATGATGCACCTTTAGAAGAACACTTTCAGTTTCATTTAATAGATAAAGACATGAATTACAATCTACCATTAGAAAACAATGGGCTTGGTTACAATAATTTAATACAAATATATAACATTTTGCAATTTAAAATGGCTGATGACTATAATATTTTACTTATAGAAGAACCAGAAGCCCATTTGCATCCTGCTATGCAATATCAACTTTTTAAATATTTGCAAAATCTGGAAGATTTACAAGATGAAAAAATCAAAAATCAAATTATTATAACTACACACTCTCCTAATATTTCTGCATCTTCAAATATTGATGATATTATTTCGCTTCATTATTATAGAGAAAGAGCTAACTGCAATGTTAATGCGGAAAATTTAAAAATGAAATTTATATCTGGTGATAATGAGCAACAGAAATGCTTGAACGATGATAAAAAGCACCTTGCAAAATTTTTAGATGTTACACGAAGTGACATGTTATTTACAGAAAAAATTATTTTAGTTGAAGGTTTAACAGAAAAACTTTTATTACCATTTTTTGCTCAAAAAGAGGGATTTAACCTTGTTAATGAACATATTTCAGTTGTCGAAGTTGGCGGAATAAATTTTAGACCTTTTTTGAATCTATTTAAAGAAACTAAAAACAAAATTCTTTGTATACGAGATTGTGATACTGATTATTTATATAACTATAAAAAGTATCAAGATATGCCTTCTATTTTAAGGCGATATTATAGGGCATCAGCTAATATTAATATTATCACTCAAAAAAATGGTGGTTGTACTTTTGAAAGTGAATTATTTATTGATAATTTTATGAATGAAGACATGGGCATTAATAAAGATACTATATGTAAAAAACTTTTGTGTTCAGTTTTGCCTAAAGCTGTTTATAATACGGATTTAAGAAAAAATCTTTCGATTGACTTTTGGCATAACAATCTTGATAAAATAGTTAGAACCAATACTTTGGATAAAGTTAAAAAAATAATGGAAATATATAAAAATAAATACGATACTGAGACAAATAGTGATAGAAAACTAAAAATAAATAAACTATTTTTTGCAAATTTGTTTTTATCATATGCAAAAAATCAAAAAGGTGCTGTGGCATTAGACATATTGATGAGTGATTTTGTAGAAGAACTTAGAATTCCAGAATATATTAAGAAAGGTCTTGAATGGCTGAAAAAATAACATCTGCCGATGATTTGAAGATATATGAAGATGATAAAAATATACGTATATTTGCTGGTCCTGGCGCAGGAAAAACTCATTTATTGATTGAAAATATTAAAAATATTATAAAAAATAGTAAGCGTATAAAAGAAAATAATGAACGCAAAATTCTTTGTATTACATATACGAATGCTGCTGTAGAAGAAATAAATAAAAGACTGGGTTCTTATTCTAAATATGTTGTTGTATCTACTATTCACGCATTTATTAATGAATACATTATTAATCCATACCAAAAACAATTAAAATTATTTATAAAAGAAAAATTTAATATTGATATTCCACAAAATATAAAAATATCATCTAGACAAGAAGGTTATAGTGTTTTAAGTGGACACACAAAAGAAGATGTATATAATTTTATACAAAACGAAAACCAAGATATAAAAGAAAATGAATATAATACTTTATCACGTTCAAAAATGTGTGAGATAAAAATAGATATAAGTGAAATAAATACGTACCCATTTAATCTTGAAGGTGATGTTCATATAGCTCATTATAATATTTCGGATATGCTTGCAACTATTATTAAAAAATATATATGGGGAGTCGCTGGCAAAATTGATTTTGATGAAATTTTATATTTTGGTTTGATGTTGATTGAAAAATATCCTATTGTTGTTTATATGTTAAGAGCAGAGTTTCCATACATCTTAATGGATGAGTATCAAGATACAAACCCTATACAAAACAGGATTTTAGATTTAATATCAGAAAAAGAAGCATCAGTTATGGTTGTAGGCGACATTGCACAATCTATTTTTTCATTTCAAGGAGCGACTTACCAAGAATTTAAAAATTTTCGTCTAAAGTCAAAAAAACCAATTATTACAAAAGATATAGAGGGGAATCGTAGGAGTACTCAAAATATTATTCATTTAATTAACTTTATCAGACAAAAAGTTGATTCTGAATTTAAACAGGAATGTATTAAAAATACTGACAACAACGCAAAAGTTACTTTTTTAATTCAAAAAAATAAATCCTGTTTTGAAAAACCATTAAAAGAAATAATACAACAAAATACAAGAATAATTTGCAGAAAATGGTCAGAGGCATTTAATTATATTGATGATGTAACGGATGAACAAAAAAAAATAATAAACAATGTATATAATGCTTATACATATAATGCACATAGGGATTTATCTAAAGAGATAGAATTTCCGCATGAAGATTGGATTGTTTCAACTTTAGATATAGCGAATTTAGAAAAAGCCTTTAAGTCAAAAAACATCCCAAAAATTTTAAAAATTATAGAAAAATATCTTGATATTAAAGATCTTTTTAAAGATTTTGAGCAAAGTAAACTAATAAAAGTCCAGTTGCTCATAAAAAATTTGGAACAGTTTTTTGCGAAAAGTTTAGATAATAAGAATATAAAAGATATTATAACAAACGCTAATGACAATCTGTTGCAAGTTAATGGTATAAATATAATTGAGCGATTTAAATATCCTGATGTTGGTAGTGAAAATTATTTTGAACCCATATACAAGCAGGTTGATGAATTGACCTATGCTTGTGCAAAAAAAATAGTGTTAGAATTGTTTTCAGAAGAATCAAAATATATGACTGTTCACAAATCTAAGGGTAGTGAATTTGATAGTGTTTTAGTTAATTTAGAACCATTTTCTAGTCGTTCAAGCCCTGAAAAAGATTTTAAACCTGAAGAAATATTTTTTAGTCAAAAAGCAATTATTGAAAATAACCCAGCATATGAAGAGTATCTCCGAATAGCATATGTAGCTTGCAGCCGTGCTATTAATAAATTATATATACATGTTTATGGAGATGAGTCAACTGCCCAAAAAATTCAAGAAACCTTGGATATTTATTATGAAGATAATACAACTTCTGATAAATTTTATGAATTTATTTATTTTTAAGAACAAAACATCTATTTTTAATTTTTAGTATACCAAGCACCACGAGTTTTGCCATGTTTAGTAAGGTAATTATTCTCAACCAGACTTGATAAATGCTTTTTAATTGTATTAATATTTGTTCCTGTTAATTCAGACAATTCGGAAATTGTTGCTCTGTCTTTTGTTTCAAAAACTTCCATGATTTTTGCTGAAATTTCCGGTAGGTCTAAATTGGATTTAACGGAAGTGTTTGCGTGTTCTATTTTATACTCAAGTCTGATTTTTTGCTTTTGCAATGTCTTTAGGAAAAACATCAGCCACGGTTCATAATCAGGTTCTTTATTCAAAGTCGTCTGAGTTTGCCTTAGTGCCCTATAGTATCCTTCTTTATTATCCTCAATTATTGATTCGGTTGAACTGTAAGGAACATAAACGTAACCGGATTTTAGCAGTAAAAGGTTTGTTAATGCTCTTGATAATCTGCCGTTTCCATCCTGAAACGGGTGAATTGCAAGAAAATTAACCACAAAAATTCCAATGACAATTAACGGATGATAAAATTTATCAGATAAATTTTTATTTGTCCAATCTACAAGTTCCTGCATTTTTAATGGTGTTTCAAACGGAGTAGCTGTATCAAAAACAACACCAAGTTCTTTGCCTTCACTATCATATGCGGCAACTGCATTGGATATTTTTTTGTATTCACCTTTATGCTTTTCATCTTTTGAAGAATATTCAAGCAAGATTTTATGAAGTTGTTTTATATAATTTTCGGATAATGGAATCACTTCCCAATCTTCAAAAATAGTATCAGCAAGTTTTGCATACCCGGCAACTTCTTCTTCATCACGATTCGCAAAAGACTGCTTTTTTATGCGAGATAATAATTCTTCGACCTGCCTATCAGAAAGTTTATTCCCCTCAATACGATTTGAAGAACCTACACTTTCTATTGTTGCAACTTTCTTTAATGCTCTTAATTTTTCCGGAGCCATCTTGCCTAATAACTTCCAGGAACCTTTGAATTCATCAATCTCAGAGATAATTGAAAGCATTTGATTATTTATTTTTATATCGATATTTTCTAACATATTTATACCCAATTAGACCTAATATGACCTAATAATATATTATTTTTATCGAATTGTCAATATTACAAAGCCTCAAATCATCAAACATATAATTAGTTAATCCCAGTTCCTGCTTTACTTTATAAAAATCTTTTCGGATTTTGCGTTTTAGGGATTTCTTTTGTTGTTCATTACCTGTTAAAATTGTGTTCAAAGGCTGTTTTAATGTGATTAATTTTTGAACAATCGGAAGTAAGTATGGATATTTCTTTTTCAGAATTTTAAAAAGCTGCGCCAGTTGTTCCAGAGTCAGAATTTGTATTTGTCTTTTCGGAATATCAGCTACGCGTTTTACTTCAAAAACACAGGTTTTATCAATATATCCTTCATTTTGAAAATATTTTATTATCTGATTTAAAAGAGTCAGAATATTCTTAATTCTGCGTTCTGAACTGTACCCGAAAAAGTGGACATGTATTTTATGTTATAGGATAGGAGACTTGAACTCCTGACCTGATATTTAATTGTCATACACAATTTAACTCTGTATTGAAGTAATATCAAGCCTTTTGATTATACATTTGCCCCTTTTGTATCATTTAGGCACATATTTTTGCAAATAATCGCCTAAATCATATTTCCTTTTTATAGAATCATAAGTCATTCTGCGGATTTTGCCTGTTATCGGATAATAAATAAATGCTCTGTCATGAAGTCCTGCTATTGCCCATAAAATCCCCGTGTAACCGTTTGCGGAAGGTGAATCATAAGCATATTTATCATTTAGATATATTGCCGTCTTTAATCCTTCTTTTGGGGAAGGAGTCCATTCTAAAATCTTTTTTGCCCAATACATTCTCAAATACCCATGTATCGTTCCTTCTCTTATCAACTGTATTTGTGTCGCATTCCATAATGTATCGTGCGTTTTTGCTTTTTCTAATTCTTCCGTAGAATAAATATATGGTCTGATATCATACATATGATTTTCTAATGACACTTTTGCCCAATTTGGAATACTTGTGAAGTCTTTATAATTTTTAGAATACAAACAAAAATTATCTGCTAATTCTTTTCTTACAACAAGTTCCTCTAAAAATACCTCTTTATTTATGTCACTTACCCCTGATTTTATAACCTCAAGAGCTACTCTTTGACTTGATATAAAACCTAAATTTATGTATTTAGATAAACCCGATAAAACATCTTTTGAAATATCATTTTTGTATTCTGCGTAATATTGCAACTTATTTTTAATAAAATTTTCTAAAACATAATCCGCTTCAACTTTTTCTGTTGTTAAATTATCAAATTCAGTCAAAAAGGGGTAAATGTTATAGTAGATTTTTCTACGTAAAGTTGCGGCAGAGTATTCCTGTTTATCTGAAACAAATCTTGCAGGAATTATATTATGTCCGTCAATTTCATATATTTTAAAATCTGCATTTTTTAAATACTTTCTTTTTAAAATCGGATTAAAATCAAAAATTATCAAAGCCGGTCTCAAATTTTTAATAATTTCAGCCGGAGATTTTTCAATAATTTCAAAATCCAAACCAATTTGCCTAAATTGCTTTTTTGCTTGAATAATTTGATTGTCAATAAAAACTTGTTTTGGTTGGTACTCATAATTAACTTTCGGATAAATTATTTTTAAGGGTAGAGATTGTTCTTTAGTTTTTTGAATAGCAAATAGGAGAGCAAAATTATCTTTGGCTCTGATTTCTCTTTCACAGAGGTAAATAATTTCACCATATTTAATCGGTTTATTATTAAGCTCAAAAATCCTTGCAGGATTAATGATTTGCTCTATCTCAAAGTCAGTCGGAATATAATTTAAAAGGGTATTTTTAATAATTCTTGGCATTTAAAGATTTTAAAATACCGAATTAGAAAATACATTCGCCAAACTTCCGAGGGGTAAATATAATTAGTTTTTCGTCTTAACTTCCGACTTAATATGTCAAACTTGCAATACTTTATGTCAAAATCCCTGATACAAAACAGACATGGAAGTACTTTTGCGAAATTACACCAAAATTACACCACAAAATAAAATAAAAGAGTTTCAGGATTTCTGAAACTCTTTTATTTTTAATGGTGGGCGTTGAGAGGCTCGAACTCCCGACATCTTCCTTGTAAGGGAAGCGCTCTACCAACTGAGCTAAACGCCCACACCATAATTATTAAATTTTCTTTTTCAGTTGGTAGAGCCTTAATTTAACTTTCGTTCGGTTCCACCTCACCGGGCAACTGAGGTAAACGCCCTCAATGGTGTACAACCAATATACAAGAAAAAATTTTTTCTGTCAACACTATTTTTAAATTTTATTTAGTTTTTTAAATTATTATTCTTCTTCCAATTTATTTTCTTGTTGCTTTGGGTTTAATATATCAGGATTTACATACGGTGTAAAGGTTTTAATCTTTGGTAACGGAGGAATTTTTCCGGTTGATGTCATTTCGCTATCAAAGCATTCGTTTTCATCACATACACCTAAAAATTTATTTAGTGCGTTGTAATAATAAGTTTTTTCTCCACGAATAGTACTCTTTCCCGTTAATTGACCGGTTTTATTATAAAAAAATGTTTGTTCTTTTATTTTTTTATCTCTTGCAAAAAATTTACCTTCTTTGTCATAATAAAATATTTGTTCGCCCTTTATAACTGTCGTATAATCAGGTTTGGGCATAGTATCATCTTCTTTTGTTTTTTCTTCCGAACTTTTTACTTCTTCTTTTTCTAAAGTTTTATTTTCATCGGTTTCTTTTATTGTGTTTTCAACAGGCATGCTGTTTAAACCGTTTTGTACATTTTCAGCAAATGATATAGAACCGGCAAGTATTATCAACAGTATTAATATTAAATTTCTCATGATTTAATACTATCATATAGAACAATATTTTAAGAATAGCAATTTAAATATTTCAATAATTTAATGTAGTTATTTATTTAAAAGATAAAAACTTAAATTTAAATATAATGCAAAGCTAACCCATAATAAATATGGTATAAGCAAATATGCGGAAAGTCTGCTTATTCTGAAAAATTCTATTATTGTAAAGGCAATAAAAAGCCACATGAAAATTACAACAATTAAAGCACCTTGAATATCAGTCATAGTAAAAAATACCGTTGACCAAATAAAGTTTAATAAAAGTTGTATAACAAAAAATGAAATTGCTAAAGTCTTTTTTATAGGACTTTCTGTTCTAATAAAAATCCAAAAAGAAGCAAAAATCATTAAGTATAAAATTATCCAAACAGGTGCAAATACCCAATCAGGAGGTAATAATAACGGTGTATTTAAAGATTTATACCACAGTGAATCGTACATACAAAAATTATGTACAATAACTAATTAAATACATTAGTCTGTTAGGTTATTTTCAGATAATCCTATTAAGTGATTTAATATATCATCGCAATATTTTCTATCAATAGCACTGAATGGTAAAACAACTCCGCCAAATTGTTTTTTTACGGTATTTAAAACTGTTAAAATTTTGTTTTTAGGTACATAATCCATTTTTGTAACCACCGTAAAAATTGGTAATTCATAAGCGTTTACCCATTCTCGCATTTGCAGGTCATTTTTTTGTAAATCATGCCGCCCGTCAACAAGTTGTATTAGTGATGTTATTTGTTCTCGCTTTAACAAGTATTCTTCCAGATATTTTTGCCAGCGTTCTTGTGCTTCTTTTGAAACTTTTGCATAACCATAACCCGGCAAATCCGCTATCATAAATTTTTCCGAAAAATTGAAGAAGTTTATTAATCTTGTTTTTCCAGGAGTATTTGATGTTTTTGCCAGTTTTTTGTTATTGCAAAGGCAGTTAATAAATGAAGATTTACCGACATTTGAACGTCCCAACAACGGAAACTCAGCCAGTGTGAAATTTGGACACTGACTGAGTTTTTCTGCACTTATTATAAATTTGGCGTTGAGTTGTTTTGCCATTTTTTGAATTCTTTTTCCTCTTTTTGTTTGTATTTATTATTTACTTTTTGTAATTTCTTTTCAAGTTTTGTTATTTTTTTATTAAAACTCTTAACTTTACGTGGTCTTTGGTCTAATCCTGCAACAACTTTGTAAGAATCTATTGCTTGTTGGTATTTTTTTTGTTTTTCGCACAATTTTGCACTTAGTAATGCCGCATCATAATTTGTTGGATTATATTCCAATGAACGAAGTGCATATTCTCTTGCAAAAACCTTGTTTTTGTCCTTTTTAGTTAAGAATTTTGCATCTTTATATAACGAGTCCGATTGCTTTTCCATTGCTGAAATGTAGTTTAAATTATGTATTGCTTCTTCATTTGAAGAATCATTAATAAGAACTTTTCTTAAAATATTTTTAGCACTCGGATAAAATCTGTCATAAGTTAAAATTTCTGCAACAAACAAGTAATCTTCCGGTGACTGTGCAAATACAACAGAATTTTCAAACATTTCCTTTGCTTCTTGATATTTATTCATTGCAAAATAAGCATCACCTTTTGCAAGCATATCATTTAAGCCCCTTGCAGGTGTATCTATTATCTTTTTTAAAGCTTCTTCCGTTGCTTGTTCTCTGTTTGTTATTTTTGCTAATTTTAATTTTGCAAGATATAATTCTAAGTCGTTAGGATTTGCATTTAATGCTCTTTCGATGCTATTGTATGCATTTTCTAAATTTTTATCCCTTCCGATAATATTTTGACTTGCACTAACTTTTGCATCTGCAAAATAAGCATTGGCAATACCTTTTAAAGCATCAGCATTATAACCGTCAACTCCAACCAAACTTGAATAGTATTTTAATGCTTCTTTGTTATCACCTTTTAGTAATGATAAATCTGCAATATATAATTTTGCTTGGTTTAATGATGGATTTACAGCCAATGCAGATTTTAAATTTGCAATTGCAAGCTCATTGTCAAAACGTTTTTCATAAATTCTTGCTAAATTCATATAAGGTTTTGTATTTTCGGGTTTTATTGCAATGGATTTTTTAAATGATTCTATTGCTGCGGCTTCGTTACCTTGTTTTTTCAATATTTCACCACGAAGATTGTATGCTACTGAAGATTGTGGTTTTAATCTTAATGAATGGTCAATTGAATCCAATCCTCTTGAGTACATTGATTTTTTATCAAAAACTTGTGCCAAGTGAAAATATGCTGTTGAACTATTTGGATTTATGCTTAGTGCTTTCAAAAATTTATTTTGTGCTTCTTCATAATCACCTTTTAAGTAGTCTATTGTTCCTGAGTTATCAATTGCAGTTGAATAATTTTTATCAATTTCTAGTGCTCTATTAAAAAATTCTCTGGCTTTTGGTAAATTTCCCGTATTTAATGCAATAATTCCAAGTGCGTTATATGAAGGATAATGTTTTGGGTCTAATTTTATTGCTTCATTAAATTCGTTTGTTGCTTCTTTTATAAGTTCTTCGGAGTTATTTCTATAATCCATATCTGAAGATGCTTGTCTTTTTATGTTTACAATACCTTGTGCATAGTGAAGATTTGCATTTTTAGGGTATTTTGGTAAGTATTTGTTTAATTGCTCTTGAGCAACATCAAGCTTATTTTGCTTTGCCAAAGAAACAGCATATAATGCACGTGCCGTTATGTCATTTGGATTGTTTTTTAACATAGTGTCAAGTAATTTATCCGCTTGTTTATAATTTTCATCTTCCAATAATTTATCAATTTGTTGATAATTTTTTGTAACCTGTGCCGTAATAACAGTTTTTTTATGGACTGCTTTTACCGGTGTGTTTTTAACGGCTGCTTTTGTTGGTGCAACTTTCCTGTTTACAGGCTTTGCATAAGACTCATAAACTGATGTTGACAATAAACCGGCAACTGCTGCGGCAATAATAATCTTTTTTTCTAATCTCATTTTGTATCCTCAATTTTCGTAATAAATTGTCCAATTATACGAAAATATTGTATAATAGCATTTATAAAAAAAAATCGTGCGTAAGTAGGAATAATTATGGGGCTAAAAAAAGAGTCAAAAAATTATTTGGAAGATTTTAAAACATACCTTTTGATTGAAAAAAACTTTTCTCAACATACAGCTAAAGCTTATTATTCGGATGTGATGAGCTATTTATTATGGCTTGATGAGGCATCGTGTCTTGACGTTAATTTTCAAAAAGTAAGAGATTATTTGTATTACATTCAAAAATTTGAATATAAGAAAACTTCACTTGCAAGAAAAATTGCTTCAATCAGAACCTTTTATAAGTACTTATATCGAGAAAGACTTATTGATACAAATCCAACAGTAAACTTATCCGCACCAAAACGACCAAAATCATTACCAAAATTTTTAACTACAAGTGAAATTGAACAAATTTTATCAGGTATAAAAATTGAAACTCCTGCCGGTTTTAGAAATCGTGCGATACTGGAGCTTCTATGGGCAACAGGTATGCGTGTATCAGAGCTTAGTGGATTAAATTTTGGTGATTTAAACCTTGAGAATAATGAGATAACCGTTTTTGGTAAAGGTGCAAAAGAAAGAATAGTATTAGTTTCTGACAGAGCAAAAAATTATCTTCAAAGATATATTGAAACTGCAAGACCGCTTGTTGCAAAAGGATTTACGCTTGAACCTATAACTGATAAAACACCTGTATTTATAAACAATACAGGTTATAGATTACAAAATAAAACTATTAGAAATGTAATTAATGAAACGGTGGAACATATAGAGTTACCAAAGCATGTTACTCCTCACATGTTTAGGCACAGTTTTGCAACAAGATTAATTGAAAATGGTGCTGATTTAAGAGTTGTTCAAGAATTGTTAGGTCATGCAAGTATCTCAAACACACAAATTTATACCCATGTATCAACAAAACATTTGCAAGATGTATTTGAACACTCTCATCCTAGAGCGTAGTAATGTTTATTTTATAATTAATTTTATTCATGTTAAAATTAACTTATGAAAAGAAAACCGATAGTTGCAATAGTTGGACGTCCAAATGTTGGTAAATCTACATTTGTAAATCGTCTTGTAGGTAAACGTCAATCAATTGTTGATGATATGCCCGGTGTTACACGTGACAGAATTTATTTTGATGTTGAATGGCAAAATAAATGGTTTACGGTAATTGATACAGGCGGAATTGTTCCGGGTGATGAAGATGAAATTATGGTTTCTATATATGACCAAGCAAAAATTGCTTGTGAAGAAGCAGAAAAAATAATTTTTATTGTTGACGGAAAAGACGGTGTTACACCTGTTGATGAAGATATTGCAAATATTTTACGCCAAAGTAAAAAGCCTGTTTTTCTTGCGGTAAACAAAGTTGATAGTCCTGCTCAAGCATTATACACAAGTGAATTTTATTCGCTTGCCTTAGGCGAACCTATTGGTATTTCAGCACTTCACGGTTCAGGTGGTGTAGGCGATTTATTGGAAATTTTAACAGAAGATTTTGAAGCAGATGATGAAATTGAAGAAGAAACTGATATAAAGCTTGCAATTGTTGGCAGACCAAATGCGGGCAAGTCTTCAATTGTTAATGCTCTTTTAGGTAAAGAAAGAGTAATTGTTTCTGATGTTTCAGGAACTACAAGAGATAGTATTGACAGTAAATTAACTTACAAAGAACAAGATTTTACAATTATTGACACCGCAGGTATAAGAAAAAAAGCTAAAGTTGACTATGGTGTTGAAAAATTTGCCGTAGATAGAGCCATAAATTCAATAAAAGAATGTGATATTGCAATACTTGTTATTGATGCAACAGAAGGGATTTCAGACCAAGATAAGAAGATATCTTCAATTATTACTGAAGCAGGAAAAGGTTTGATTATTGCTATTAATAAATGGGATTTAATTGAAAATAAACAAGCAAACACAACCAGTCAATTTGAAAAAAAACTTGTAAATGAAATTCCGTTTTTGAGTTATGCCCCAAAGATTTACATAAGTGCAGTTACCAAACAAAGATTAAATCAGATTTATGAAAAATCAATGGAAGTTTATGAGCAATGCACAAAGCGTATTTCAACAGGTTTGTTAAATAAAGTTGTAAATGACGCTTATTTAATGAATCCGCCTCAAAGTGTTAAAAATAAACGCTTAAAACTTTTATATTCAACACAAGTTAATGTAAAACCACCAACGTTTGTGCTTTTTGCAAACAATGCCGATTTAATGAAAGACCATTATAAAAGATATATTGAAAATAAACTTCGTGAAGCCTTCGGCTTCTTCGGAACACCGATTAGAATTTCAGTTCGTGAACGCTCTGATAAAAAGAGGTAGAAATGGGTACGTTTGACCAAATTGGAGTCATTCTTGATAATATTGAACTTATCTTGGACGGATTAATTCTTGTTATTTTTATATGGTTTTTGTTTGCATCCGGTATTGAAAAATTTGGAGCAAAGGGTTTTTTCATAACACTTGTAATGCTTGCAGGGCTTATAGCGTTTGGATTTTTAGTTTATGATTTAACTCAGGGACAAAGTTTTTTAGTGCAGGCATTAGCAGAATTTTTAGTCTGTATAACTTTCTATTATGTTATAAAAACATTTTTAAAAGGTATTTTGTAGTATGAATAAATCTGATTTTATTATTGAAATAATGGATAAAACAGAATTGGCACTGGGTATAGCGTTTCTTGCGGTGGCACTTTTTGTATGGTGTATGGTAAGCAAAGACAGATACGGTAAAAAAGGAATAATTTATCCGATTTTATTTATAGCTTTTATAATAGGAGCTTTCGCAGGTGTTTTAATGGTTTGCGAAAAAAACATTGTAATAGGTATAACACTTTTAGTACCATACACTGCATTAGTTGTATATTTCGCAGATAAACTTTTTGGGGATAAAAATTAAATATTGTGTTTTTTGTCATTCAACTGTTCAATGTATTGATATAAGTAAAAGATAGATTTATAATTATTTGACAAAAATGAAAATTATATATAGAGCAAGTGGACATCACTAAACCTTATTGATTGACGGTTCTTACGTCAGGAAAGAGGTGATGCTTATGGCGAAATCAATATTGCTAATTTTATTTTTTATAATTTCAATATTATTTAAAATGCAAAAACTAGCACTTGCGATTGCCGTCCTAGTGCTAGTTTTATAAACTAAAACGAAAAGTGATGTAAAATTTCAGCTTATGCTGATTGCCACTTGTTCTGTTTATATTATAACTCGTTTTAAATATATTTCAACCCATTGTTTCGATTAAATATTGTGTTTTTAAATTTTCCTTGCGACAAGAAGTCCGGCAGGAAGGTCAAGAATTTCAACCTGATAATTTTTGTTGCCTTGAATTGCATCAACAAATGTTTTGACTTTTTCTGCGTGAGAAGTAATATTATCGGCAGTAATTATGGCTCCGGATTTCATGTGTTTATCAATAATATGAAAATAGTCTATATATTGAGCCTTATTTGCATCAATAAACGCAAAATCAATAACTTCATCTTCAGGTATTTCTTCTAATGTTTCAATAGCAGAACCTTGTTTAATATCAATAATATCTGCAACTCCACAAGTTTTAAAATTTTCTTGAGCAAGTACAATTCTCTTTTCATAATATTCAATGGTTGTAAGGTGTCCACCTGTTTCTTTGAGTGCTTTTGCAAGCCAAATTCCGGAATAACCGTTTGATGTTCCAACTTCTACTACATTTTTTGCTTTAGCAATTTTTACGAGCATATTTAAAAAATTGCCTGTTGCTCTTGATATGTTCCAAAAATCGTGTTGTGTTTCTTCTAATCTTTTTAATACTAATTCTGTTGTTGAATCCATCATTTACTTATCTTTTTAACCTTATTTAAAATTACAATCTTGCTAACGGGAATATCAATAGGAAGTGTTTTTATTACTTGTTTTTTATCCAAATTTAATACGGAATATTTGCCTGCTCTTGCTCCCGTTATTACTGCTATATTTGTATTATCCAATTTATATATACTTGTTGCAAATACTCCTGTATTCAAGTTTATCGTTGTTGTTATTTTATCTGTTTGGGTGTTTAGAACTTGTAAAACACTGTTATTTGCACCTAAAATATATAGGTTTGCATAATATAAAAGCATATCCGCAGGTTTTTCCGATACTTCTATTTCACCTATTTCCGTTAATGTAACGTAATCAACAATTGCTATTTTATTCTTAGTTCTGCTTGCAAGATAAATTTTATTTTCTGAGTAGGCTATTGATGAAACGTTAGGGAAAATGCCGACTTCTTTGATAAGATATTCATCAAAAAGTTCTACAACCCAAACATCATTTGTGTTTTTATCAACATAAATCAACATTTCCGCATCATTTGTTAAATATAATTTTGAACATCTGCCATTTACATTTAGCTTTTGTTTTAACGTCATTGTTTTTAAATCAATCACATAAATTGCCGAAGCGTCAGGAGTTGTAACATACGCTAAATCATGAATTTTATCAATTACAATTTCTTCCGGCTGAGTATTAAATTCAAATGTTTTAATAACAGCCTCGTCAGCAATAGAAATTACATTTAATTCATTTAAACCAAACGCTGTTATCAGTAAGAAATTTTTATAACTTTTTAAATCTATCGGCACGGAAGGCATTGATAATGCATATTCAGGTTTTGATTTGTCCGAAGGCATAACGTGAATATTTTTAGACTTGCAAGTAATAATATAAAAAACTTTATTTTTTAGTTGATTAACCGTAGAAACTATATCATTTTTTACGGTAACATTTATAGGTTTTTCTTCCACTAAATCCGAGTGAATTTTTAAACCTTTTTCTTCTTCTGTTGCAATTCTTAAACCTCCGATAATTGTTTTAATGTTTGCAGGAATAATTAAGCCTTTTGGTACAAGCATATCTTGAGGTAATAATCCGGTTTTGACTTCTAAAAATGGAGTATTTTGATATAATACGGTTCTTTTACCGTTATCCTGCTCAATAACTCTTAATAACACAAAATCATTATTAAACACAACAATATCCGGTAAATCTTTTAATTTTTTATTATCGGGTGCTGTTTTTTTTATCTCTAATATTTCAATATTGTTGCATTTTGCCGGAAATAAGGGCAGGTATAGAGTATTATTGACCGTAATCAATCCGTCAAATCTGATTTCTGCACTTGGAAACTCTTGTTTTATATAATTAACAACATTTTCAGGCAATGTCGCTGCTGACACCGATAATATGTTTAAAACAAAGATACAGACAATTATTAGTACTTTTTTCATTATTTAAAAGCCCCTTTTACTTTTTCGGTCAATGTTTCTTGAGGTTTTTTGCCTGTATTTATTTCAAATAATCGTTTATATAATTCACGTTCTTCTGCTGAAATTTTTTCAGGAGTCTTTACCGTTACAACTATTATATGGTCGCCTCTGTGCGAAGGTTTTTGAATGTGCGGAACACCTACCCCTTTTATTTTAAGCATATTACCGCTTTGAATACCTGCATGTATTTGTAATTTTTTCATGCCGTCAAGAGTTTGTATTTCGACTGTATCACCCAAAACTGCTTGAGCAGGTGTAATATCAAGAGTAGTAATAATGTTCAAACCATCTCTGTTATAGTATTCCGAAGGTTTAACATGTAATACCACATATAAATCACCGGCAGGTCCTCCGTTTATGCCACAATCTCCTTCATTTGAAAGACGCATTCTTGACATATTATCAACTCCGGCAGGAATTTTTATTTCAAGTTTCTTTTCTTTTTCAACTCGTCCTTGTCCGTTACAATGATGACATGGAGAACCAATTTTTCTTCCTGTTCCCCTGCAATCAGGACAAGATGAAATTTGAGCAAATTGTCCTAAAACAGTTTGAGTAACGTGCTGAACTTTACCACTTCCACCGCAAGTAGGACAAGTTATAGGTTGTGTTCCCGGTTCGGCACCAGTACCGTGACATTCTTCACATTCTTCCAAATGGTCTATTTTTACGTCTTTTTTACATCCAAAAACAGCTTCCTCAAATTCTATTTCAACATCTAAACGTAAATCATCACCTTGTCTTGGGGCATTAGGATCACTTTGTCTTGGAGAGCCAAATCCGAAATCTCCACCAAAAAATGATGAAAAAATTTCGCTTAAATCGCCAAAACCACCTGCAAAAGGACCTTGAGTATCAAAGCCGGCATTCTTAAGTCCGTCTTCACCAAAACGGTCATAAGTTGCACGTTTGTCATCATCCATTAGAGTTTCGTATGCTTTACCAATTTCTTTGAATTTTTCCTCAGCATCAGGTTCTTTATTTACGTCAGGATGATATTTACGTGCCATTTTTCTAAATGCACTCTTTATTTCATCTTTTGTTGCGTTTTTTTCTACCCCTAAGGTTTCATAATAATCTGCCATTTTCAGCTATTCCTTTATAATTTTATTCAGCAGTTGCTACATTTACAAGTGAAGCTCTTAAAACTTTATCACCTATTTTGTAACCTTTTTGAAGTTCTGCAATAATCATACCTTCTTCATATTCACTTGTTGGAGTTTGCATTACCGCTTCATGAACATTAGGGTCAAATTCTTTGCCTTCTGTTTCTATTGGTTCCAATCCTATTTTTTTCAATGTTTCTTTCATTTGATTGCATACCAAATTAAAACTGTCTTTTACTTGTCCGCAATCCTCGATATTTTCAATTGCTTTTTGTGCTCTGTCAAAATTATCTATAACTTCAATAAGTTTTTTTAAGGTTTCTTCAGCACCATATTTTAATAAGTTTTCCCGTTCTTGTGCCTGACGCTTTCTGAAATTGTCAAAATCTGCCGCAAGTCTTACGTACTGGTTATTTAATTGATCGTATTTTTCTTTGTAACCGTCATTATCATTTGCGGAGTCGTTTGTTTCTTTAGCATCTTCTTGTTCTTGTTCTTCTTGATGGTTTTCAACCTCATCTAAATCCATTTCTTTGTTAAACGGATTTGAACTTTCTTGTAATTCTTCCTTGTCTTTTTTCTTTGACATAATTTACCTGCCTATTTATATTATAACATCATTTTAATTATACGTTATCAATTTATATTAACAAGGTATATTTATTTTTTCTTAATTATTCGTTTAAAATATTAATTTTTCATTAATAATTCGCATTTTTAATTGATTTTGGAGTATAAATATGATACAAAGACAAATATAAAAATGAAGGAAATAGGAGGTAAAAATGAAAATCAGACCAATAGGTGACAGAATTGTTATTAAAGTTATTGAAGACACAGCACAAACAGAAGGCGGAATTTTTATTCCTGATAGTGCAAAAGAAAAACCTCAAAAGGGTGAAGTTGTAGCCGTAGGTGAAGGTAAAACTTTAGATAGCGGTGAAAAAGCACCTGTAAGTGTTAAAGTTGGTGAAACTGTTATATATGAAAAATATGCAGGCAGAGATATTAAAATTGACGGTGAATTATTAAAAATCTTATCAACATCAGATGTTTTAGGTGTGCTTGAAGCATAAGAAAATAAATTTAACAGTTTACTGTTTACAATTTAAACAAAAGTTATTACATTATTATTATTTATAAAGGGAAAGAAAAATGGCTAAAAAAATTGTATTCCAAGAAGAAGCTAGAAAAGCATTATTAAAAGGTATTGACGCAGTAGCAGATGCCGTAAAAGTAACACTTGGACCAAAAGGTCGTAACGTAATATTAGAAAAAAAATACGGTGCTCCTCAAATCGTTAATGACGGTGTAACAATCGCAAAAGAAATTGAGTTAAAAGACGGTTTGGAAAATGCAGGTGCTCAATTATTAAAAGAAGTTTCATCTAAAACAAATGATGTTGCAGGTGATGGTACAACAACAGCTTCAGTACTTGCTCAAGCAATTGTTAGGGAAGGTTTGAGAAACTTAACAGCAGGTGCAAACCCAATGTCTATTAAACGTGGTATTGATAAAGCTGTTGAATATTCAGTACAAAAAATTAAAGAAATGTCTAAGGAAGTTGCAACAAAAGAAGAAATTGCTCAAGTTGCATCAATTTCAGCAGGCAATAATAGCGAAATCGGTGAATTAATCGCAGAAGCTATGGAAAAGGTAGGTAACGAAGGTGTTATCACTGTTGAAGAAAGCAAATCTTTCGGTACAAACTTAAAAGTTGTAGAAGGTATGCAGTTTGATAAAGGTTATATTTCACCATATTTTGTAACAGATGCAGAAAGAATGGAAGCAGTTTTAGAAGATGCTTACGTTTTATGTGTAAACAAAAAAATCAATTTAATTCAAGATTTAGTTCCAATATTGGAACAAGTTGCAAGAGAAGGTAAATCATTATTATTAATTGCCGAAGATGTTGAAGGTGAAGCATTAGCAACATTAGTAGTTAATACAATGAGAAAAGTAATTAGAGCAGTTGCAGTTAAAGCTCCAGGTTTTGGCGACAGAAGAAAAGCAATGTTAGAAGATATTGCTATTTTAACAGGTGGTCAAATGTTCACTGAAGAATTAGGAACTAAATTAGAAAACTTAACTCTTGATATGATGGGTACAGCTAAACGTGTTACCGTTTCTAAAGATGAAACTACAATTGTTGTTGGTGATTCAACAAAAAGAGCTGTACAAGAAAGAGTTGCTTTGATTAAGAAACAAATTGAACAATCTGATTCCGACTATGATAAAGAAAAATTGCAAGAACGTATTGCAAAATTATCAGGTGGTGTTGCCGTAATTGAAGTTGGTGCAGCGACAGAAGTTGAATTAAAAGAAAGAAAATTAAGAATTGAAGACGCTTTAAACGCAACAAGAGCTGCAAACGAAGAAGGTATCGTTCCAGGTGGTGGTGTTGCATTATTAAGAGTTCAACAATACTTAGAAGAAAAATTATCTAAAGAAGAATTTGCTATGGATGATGAAAAAATCGGTTTCAAAATCTTAACAGCTGCTTTAGATATTCCTTTAAGATTAATTGCAAGCAATGCAGGTGCATCAGCAGATGTTGTAATCGAAACAGTAAAATCTGAAAATGGTTCTTATGGTTATGATGCCTTATTAAATACATATACAGATATGTTAAAATCAGGTATTGTTGACCCTGCTAAAGTTACTCGTTCAGCATTAGAAAATGCAGCATCAATTGCAGCAATGTTATTAACCACAGAAGCAGCAGTTGTTGAAATTCCTGAAGAAAAAGCACAAGCAGCAATGCCTGATATGTCAGCAATGTCAGGTATGGGCGGTATGATGTAATATAATAAAAATAATAAAGTTTATATTACAATGAGAAACAAGGTTTGTTATTATAACAAACCTTGTTTTTTTATTATATGTAGTCTGCTGTAAAGCAAAATAAAATTAATTTATCGTTGTGCTTGTTTTAGAGCTTTTTGATATGCTTCAATTTTTTGTTGATGTGCTTCTTTTGCCCTTTTTATATCTATAAAAGAACGAATATTTTTATATCTGTCTAATTCCATTTTTAATTCATTGTATGTTCTTATTGCACCTAAGGAAATATGAACTTTGTTACCAATGTCAGTATCGAAAATGGTAATTGTTGGAATACTTCCGACATTGCCTGCCATAAGAGGCATATTTTGAGGTTCTCTAATATTTAATTTTACAAAATTAAAATCTTTTGCACAATCTTTAGCCAATTGTTCAAACGCGGGTTTAAACGCTAAACATCCAGGACAATCAGGTGCATGGAACAGAACTACAACAGGCTTATTTGTGTCAAGTGCTTCCAACTCTGCTATTGTTGTCAAAATTTTGTTTTGATTAAAATAAGTTTCCTTCATTGCCAGCTCATCACTTCTTTTTAATAAATATAATGAAAGTGCAACAAGTAAAACAATGACAAATACTACAACAGTTGCTATAATTATTTTTGTTTTCGTTTTCATACTAAAAGCTCCTTTGTGCGAATTCTATCACAAAGGAGCTTTTTTTTATACAATATATTTTAAAATGTTAAAGGATAGCACCTTTTGGTACAACGGTGATACCGTTAGGTGAAATGTAGAAACCTTTTTGTAAATCAATTTCTCTATCAAATCCGATTTTTGTGTATGGCGGTACTTGAACATTTTTATCAATAATAGCACGTCTTATTTCACAGTGACGACCAATATTAACATTTTCCATCAAGATACTTTCTGTAACAGAAGAATAAGAGTTAATTCTTACTTTTGGTGAAAGAACACATCTTGATAATCCGCCACCTGAAATGATACAGCCTTCTGATACCATTGAATTTGTTGCCATACCAACACGATCACCTTCTTGCCAAATAAATTTAGCAGGCGGATAGTTGTAATTAAATGTTCTTAAAGGCCATTCTTTTGCATATAAGTTTAATTCAGGACAAGAATCCAACAAGTCCATATTTGCTTGCCAATAAGCATCAACATTTCCTACATCCTTCCAGTAACCTCTTTCTGCATCAGTAACTCCCGGGAATGTATTTTCTTTGAAGTTATATACATAAACAGGCTTACCTTCATTTAATAGCATAGGAATAACATTTTTACCGAAGTCGTGGCTTGAATCTTCAATCTTACTATCACGATATAAAGCATCCATCAAAACATCTTTTCCAAAAATGTAATTACCCATAGATGCAAGACACATATTCGGATTTCCCGGTAATGATTTTGGTTTTGTTTTTGGTTTTTCAACAAAGTTTGTCAATTTCCAGTTTTCATCGACTTCCATAATACCAAATTCAGAAGCTTCTTCTATTGGAATAGGTATAGCCGCAATAGTTAAATCAGCTTTCTTTTGTTTATGATAATCAAGCATTTGTGACACATCCATTTTGTAAACGTGGTCACCGCCAAATACGCATACATAAGTAGGATCGGCATCAACAATATGTAAAACGTTTTGGAAAACTGCGTCTGCTGTTCCTCTATACCAATCGCCACCTGTTCTCATTTGAGCAGGAACCAAATCAACATATTGGTCTAAGAATGGTGACAAAGCGTAACCTCTTGATATGTGTTGATTTAATGAGTCAGATTTATATTGTGTTAAAACCTTTATTTTGTAAAAACCTGAATTAATAAAATTGTTCAAAACGAAATCAATAATTCTGTACCTTCCACCAAATGGAACGGCCGGTTTTGCACGGTCTTTTGTAAGCGGATGTAATCTTTTACCTTCTCCGCCTGCTAAAATCATAACTAAAGCGTCATCAATAGACATTTTTTACCTCACTATTAACTTATACAAATATTATTATAAATACGAATGCAGATTATATAATCATACAAAACGATGAAAAATTTTTGTTGACCTTTTGTAACAAATTTGTTACAAAATATATCTGATTGGCTAATACAGTTTGACTAAACTTGTTGTTTATGATATAAATGCTGTGGGGTAAATGTATATTTTTTTAAGTCTTGCACTTGTGTAAGACTTTTTATTTTGGAAAATTCTGTTATACAAAAGTAACAGTACTTAACAATTTTGATATTATTGCAAAAAATGGTTATTATATTGTTGATAAGGTGTAAACTTGGGACGATAATACACAATGGAAAATAATTTAAAACCATTTTTAGATGATATTAAAAAACTTTGGGACGGCTTGGAACTGCCACAAAAGATAGGTCTTTTGGCACTTACTGTCATAACTGTTGCCGTTGCAACCTTTATGCTTGCAAGGTCGCTTGAACCTGAGTGGTCAATTTTATATAGTGATTTGCCTCAATCAGATATTGCAAATATCGTTGAATCTTTCAAAAAAAGCGGACAGGCTTATAAAGTATCTGAAGATAAAAAAGCAATTCTTGTACCGGCTAAGGACAAAGATGATTTGAGAATTTTTGTTGCGGAAAATAGTCTGATAGATTCGCAATCACCGGGTTTTGAGTTGCTTGATGATATGCAATTAGGCTCTACCGATTTTAAAAATAAGATGACCAAGCAAAGAATTTTTCAAGGCGAACTTGTACGTTCAATTGAAAAAATGAATGGCATAAAAAGTTGTAGAGTTCAATTGGCAGATCCTGAACGTTCTATATTTGAAGATAAAGATGAAATTCCAAGTGCTTCGGTTATGCTTATATTACAAGAAGGTTATCGCTTAAAAGCTTCTCAAGTTAAAGCGATAAAAAATCTTGTAGCGTATTCAGTTCCGCGATTAACACCAGAAAGAGTATTTATTACCGACCAAAACGGGGCAAGTTTATCTGAAGAAACAGGCAAAAATTCAAACGATATGGAAACTTTCAAAGCTAATGCGGAAAAACAAACTGCTGAAAAAGTTTCTCAAGTTTTGGAAAAAATTGTTGGTAAGGGCAATGTTTCTGTCCAAGTAAATGCAGATATTGATTTCAATTCAACAAAAGCAACTATTGAAACTTATGTTCCTGTCGGTGATGGACAAAATGGTTATAAAGGTGTCTTAACAACATCTCAATCAGAAGTTGAAACTTATGAAAATCCTAATCAAGCACCTGTAAACGCAAATGTTCAAGCAAGAAATTTGAACTATGCAAAAGAAAAAAATTCGGTTAATTACAGTGTTTCAAAAGAAATTAAACAAGTTGTCTACGCACCCGGAACGATAAAAAGAATGACAATAGCAGTTGCCGTAAATAAAATTCTAACAGACAGTGAGAAAGAAGAATTGCAAAATTTAGTGCTTTCGGCTGCCGGTGCAAATTATGAACGTGGAGATGTAATTACGGTTTCAAGTTTGCAATTTGAATCAATTGCAGAAGACCAAAAGAAACAAGAAGCAATAGAAAAAGAAATTAGAACTAAATCAACAGTTGATTATGTAACAAAAGATTTAGGACCTTTAATTGTTGTTTTGATACTTGGTCTTGCAGCATTGTTTATAATAAAAGGTTTAATGGGTAAAATGGGTATCAGCAGAACAGTTGAAGTGGCAGAACCCGCAAAAACATTTGAACCACAGTTGCCTCCTGTTGTAGAGGAAATTCCTGAAGTTACATTACAAGAAGCCTTGCCGACTATTACAGCAGATATTGATCCTGAATTAGAAAGAGCAAGAATGGAATTAAACGATACAATTATGGCAGATCCGGCTGAAGCAGCAAGAATTTTGGTATCTTATATTAAGGACTGATTATAGATGAATAATGCATTACTAACTCAACAAATAATGACTATGAACTCAACGCAAAAAGTTGCGGCTTTGCTTATTTTACTGGGGCCTGCAACTGCATCTGAAGTGTTGAAAAATGTGACTGATAATGATTTATTGGAAAAAATTGCATTAGAAATCGCAAGTTTAAATAAAGTTCCTCTTACTGCATTAGCAGGTATTTTAGAAGAATTTAGTAATATTTTTAAAGCAAACAGTTATCTTGCAAAAGGTGGTAAAGATTACGCAAAACAATTATTAGAAATGACTTATGGACCGGAGCAAGCAAAAAGAATGATGAGCCGATTAGAAACATTAATGAATGCCAATCCGTTCCAATTTTTTAATGAAGCTGATCCTGTTCAACTTGCTACATCTTTCCAAAACGAAAATCCACAGCTTATAGCTTTAATTTTGGCATATTTGCAGCCTACACAATCAGCAAAAGTTTTAAATTGTTTATCTCCTGATGTGCAGGCTCAAGTTGCAATGAAAATTGCAGATATGGATACTACAAATCCGGAAATATTATCTGATATTGAAAAAATTGTAGAATCAAAATTCTCATCAATTATGGTTCAAGATTTCTCTCAAGCAGGCGGTATAGATACTTTAGCAAATATATTAAACAGAGCGGATAGGTCAACGGAAAGAAATGTTATGGATTTATTGGAATTAGAAAATCCTACAATGGCAGAGCAAGTAAGAGAATTGATGTTCGTATTTGAAGACATACAATCTCTTGATAACAAAACTGTTCAACGTATTTTGCGTGAAGTTAATACAAAAGACCTTGCTCTCGCACTTAAGGGAACTAAACCTGAGGTTCGAGATAAGATATTCTCAAATATGTCAGAACGTGCTCAACAAATGCTCAAGGACGATATGGAATTTCTTGGACCTGTTCGTGCAAAAGATGTTCAGGAAGTTCAATCTCAAATTTGTTTGACAATTAAGGCACTTGAAGCGTCAGGTGAAATTGTACTTGAAAGGGATGAAGGCGAGGAAGAATTAATTGACTAGGATAAAAGGTAGTAACGTTCAAATAGGCTCAGGTTTTGTTCTTCCTTTGGAAAATCAGCATAAAGAAGAGCTTACTGCCATTGAAAAAATGCTGCGAGATGCAAAAGCCGAAAAAGAAAGGATTATAAAAGAAGGAACAGACCAAGCAAAGCAATTAGTTGAAGAAGCAAAACAAATTCTTGCCCAAGCACAAGAAGACGGAAAGCAAATTGTAGCACAAGCCAATGCACAAGCTGACTCAGAATCAAATGAAATTCGTGAAACCGCAAAAAAAGAGGGCTATGAAGAAGGTTATAAGCAAGGTTATGATGATGGCACAAATGCTCTTGAACTGAAAGTTAAAGCTGTTGATGATTTTGCAAAAAGTCAATTTGAATTGAAACATAATATTGTTAAATCTGCTGAATTAGACATTGTTGAATTAGTTTGTGCTATTGCAAGAAAGGTTTGCAAAAAAAGTTTTGATAACGATATTAATATTTTGAAAAGTATTACAGTTGAAGCAATAAAGCAATTAAAAGACAGAGAAAATATTACAATAACAGTTAATCCAAAACTGGCTGAAAAAATTTATTCTATTTCAGATGAATTAAAAGAAGAAATACCAAAACTTCAAACTATTAAAATTATTGAGGACAACAATATTTCAGATGACGGAACCGTAATAGAATCTTTGCTTTCAAGAGTCGATAACAGATTAAAAATACAGTTAGACCAAATTGTTGAAAAATTTATGAATGCACACTATTCATCGGAAGAAGATGCTCAAGATGAGCCTATAACTGAAACCGAATGTGATTATATAAATTCAAATTTTTTGCAGGATAACCAATCCGAAGAAACTCTTGAAAATATATCCGAAATTTTTAATTCAAATGACAAAAATGAGGACTAGCCTGTGTTTACAAAAGAAAAATATTTGAGTATTGTTGAAGATATTGAAACAATAAAAGAGATAGGCAGAGTTACCGAAATTAAAGGGCTGATTATTGAATCAGACGGGCCTGAAGCAAGCATTGGTGATTTGTGCTATATATATAAAAAGAATGAAGATGTGCCAATATGGTCAGAAGTAGTAGGTTTTAAAGAAGGTAAAATTCTTTTAATGCCTTTGGGAGCAATGGATGGTATTCAACCTGGTGCTATCGTACTGAACACAGGCGAGCCTATGAAATTAAAAGTCGGAAATAATATTTTGGGCAGAGTTCTTGACGGTTTAGGAAATCCTATTGATAATTTAGGTGAAATAAGTGCAGAGGCCTATGTTTCAACTTCGGCAACACCAATAAATCCTTTAAAGCGTGCAAGAATAGATGAGCCTTTGTCTTTGGGTATTAAATCAATAGATGGTTTTATTACTGTTGGAAAAGGGCAAAGATTAGGTATTTTTGCAGGTTCAGGTGTAGGTAAAAGTACAACACTTGCTATGATGGCAAAAAATACAAGTGCTGATATAAATGTTATTGCTTTGATTGGTGAACGTGGCCGTGAAGTTCGGGAATTTATCGAAAAAAATATGGGGCCGGAAGGTATGAAGCGAACAGTTGTTGTTGCTGCGACTTCTGAACAGCCGGATTTAGTTAAAATTAAAGCAGCGTTTGTTGCAACATCAATTGCGGAATATTTTAGAGATAAAGGTAAAGACGTACTCTTTATGCTTGATTCTGTAACTCGTATTGCGATGGCTCAACGTGTTGTTGGTTTAAGTGCAGGAGAACCTCCTGCAATGAGGGGGTATACGCCTAGTGTATTCGCAATTATGCCTCAATTAATGGAACGTGCCGGATGTAATGATAAAGGTTCTATTACCGCACTTTATACTGTACTTGTAGAAGGGGATGATTTTAATGAACCTATTTCTGATACTGCGAGAAGCATTTTAGACGGTCATATTATGCTTTCAAGAGAATTGGCTCACAAAAACCATTATCCTGCGGTTGATGTTTTACAATCTATAAGTAGGGTTATGGGTGATGTTACAACAAGTGAACATAGAGCTGCCGCTGCAAAAATAAGAAATTTACTGGCTGTATATAAGAAAAATGAAGACTTAATCAATATCGGTGCTTATGCAAAAGGTTCAGATCCTCTTTGTGATGAAGCAATAAGGCGAATGGATACAATTAACGCTTTTCTTTGTCAAAGTACAAGTGACTCTTTTGCTTATACCCAAACAATTGAAGATTTAATTAAACTTGCAAAATAATATATTATTTTGCGTTGGTTTTTAAAATATCATTCATCATTTTTTTTGCCATAAGAAGCTGTGCATCACGATTTTTCTTTAAATCATCAAGAGTTAATTCTACTTTAACATCAGGTGCTATACCTTTTTTGTTAATGTCAGTTCCGTTTGGGGTTAGATATTTTGCAATTGTAAGATTTAGTCCTGTTTCGTTAGGTAGTGCAATAACCTCTTGTACCATGCCTTTGCCATAAGTTGTTGTGCCTACAAGTTTTGCTTTTTTATAATCTTTTAATGCTCCTGATAAAATTTCGCTTGCACTCGCACTTGAATTGTCAATTAAAACTACCAGAGGTTTATTTACGGTAAAATTGGTTTTTTGTGCGGATAAATCTTGTTTATACCCGTTTCTGCCAACAACGCTTACAATTTTGCCTTCAGGTATAAATAAATTTGCAATAAAAACGGCATTTGGTAGTAATCCACCCGGATTTCCTCTTAAATCTATGATTAAACCATCTGTTTTTTTTGTCTTTTCTAAGGCTTCCAAAAACTCATTTGATGTGGTTGAACCGATAAAACTCATGATTTGAATGTAACCAATATTTTTTTCAACAGAACTTTTAACTGTTTTTATTTTAATCTCTTTACGTTTAATATTTTTAATTATTTTTTTGTCATCACGCAAAATTGTAAGTTCAACCATACTATTTTCAGGCCCTCTGACCAATCCTGCAACATCAGCAATAGTCATTCCGCTTACTTCTTTTTTATTGACAGCATAAATGATATCACCATTTTTAATATTCGCAGTATTGGCAGGAGTACCTTCAATTACGTTTAAAACGGTTATTTTACCCGCATTTGAATATATATTAACACCTATGCCTGTTATTTTTGATGCAATAGATGAATTTAAATCTTCAAATTCTTTTTTTGACATGAATTTTGAATATGGGTCATTTAAACTTGCAAGCATCGTATTTACAGCAACATATAAGTCTTCTTCCGTTTTTATTTTGCCTTGATAATGTGTTTTCCAACGGTACCAGTCCTGGTGATTCATATCTGTATCATAGTAAGATTTTTTTATTATTTTCCAAGTTTTGTCAAACAATTTTTGAGATGATATTTCTTCGGTATTAGTTGACGTTTGAATATTTGTCGGTGTTGATACCATTTTTATATAAATATCGTGTAAAATATTATTAAAAATAAGCAGTGCTGCTATTAATATTAATGCTATAATTATATGTTTTTTATTCATAAAAATATTTAACATCAACTGTTAATTTTTATCAATAGATAACAGATTAATTTTTAAATTTTAATTTATAAATTCAACTCACAACTCACTATTCATGATTAAAGTCGTTCAAAACCAGGTGAAGTTTGTGGTAAATTTTGATAACCTTTGTTTGAAAACACTGTTTTTTTTATATATTTATTAGTAAAACTACCTTTTTCAAACAGTTTTTTTAAAGTATTTTCTCTATGTAAAAGCGGATGTTGGGTGTTATTTGATTCAGGGTAAATTTCAAGCATTTCCGACCATACCGCTGCTTCCATTGTCCAGGCATACGTTTCTTCTGCCAGTGAATTAAATTCGTCCTGATGTAAGGCTTCATGTGCTAACAGTGCTGCTAATGCAGCAGGTGGGGCGTCTGCGTGTTTTTGATTTATAAAAATATATAAATCATTTTTCTTTTTCCAGCCAAGTGCATCAAAGTTTGCGTATTCAGGTTTTATTGAGCCTAAATCTTTAAATTGAATTTTTACGGGTTTTTCTGTTAAATTATATCCCATAATAGCACGTCTTGAAAAATCTGCATTTGTATTTTTCATCATATCCAGTGCAACCAAAATAACTTCATCATTGCTTATTTTTTTATATTCTTTTTTTAATTGCTCAAGATATATTTTATCATATTTAGGCGGGTATTTAGCGTGCGGTTGTTGAACCGTTACAGCTTCCTTATCCTTTTTAAACGAAAATGCAAAACTTGTTTGCGGTATCGCAAATAAAATAAATAGTGATAGTGCTAAAATCTTTTTCAAATTCATAAAATCCCCTAATTTGTTTATATTTAATATTATAATCACATTTTTTTTAATTTCAAATTGTTTAAAATTTTTGTTTGTTATATGATTAAGTGTATGGAGGACAAGAAATATGTTACAAGAAGGTTTAGTTATAACAGTTGTTGGAATGGGAACAGTGCTGGTATTCTTAACAATACTTGTATTTGCAATGAGCATAATGTCAAAAGTTGTTGCTTTAATAAGCAAAATTATGCCGGAAGAAGTTGAAGCACCTGTTGCCGTTCGTAAAGAAGCAAATACTGATGAGGCTGTTGCTGTGGCAATTGCTGTTGCAAAAATGAATATGAATTAACAATTTAAGAAAAGGAATAGAGGTATGTCAAAAAAATTAATTAAAGTTATGGATACATCTTTTAGAGATGGTTTCCAATCCGTATTCGGAGCAAGAGTTCTGTTAAACGATTTTTTACCTGCTTTAAAATCGGCAGTTGATGCAGGTATTAAGCATTTTGAAGTTGCAGGTGGTGCAAGATTTCAAGCACCTATATTTTTCTGTAACGAAAATGCTTTTGAAACAATGGATAAAATTAGAGAAACAGTAGGTTCGGATGTTAAATTACAATCATTGGCAAGAGGTGTTAATGTTGTAGGTTTAAATTCTCAACCACGTGATGTAATTGATTTACACGCAAAAATGTTTAAAAAACACGGTGTTGATGTTGTTAGAAACTTTGATGCTTTAAATGATGTTAATAATTTAATTGACTCTGCAAACAGTATTAAAAAACAAGGTTTACAACACGAAGTTACAATTACAATGATGGAATTACCATTTGGTTGTGAAGGTGCTCATGATGTTGCTTTTTACGAAAGAGTTTTAAGAAATATTTTAGATTCAGGTTTACCATTTGATTCTTTGGCTTTTAAAGATGCTTCAGGTACATCAAATCCTAGAAAAGTATATGCAACAGTAAAAATGGCACGTGAAATTTTAGGTTCAGATGCACATATTCGTTTCCACTCTCACGAAACGGCAGGTACAGGCTTAGCAGCATATTTAGCTGCTTTAGACGGTGGTGCTGACGGAATTGATTTATCTATGAAACCTGTTTCAGGCGGTACTGCTCAACCTGATATAATTTCTATGTGGCATGCTTTAAAAGGTACAGAATATGATTTAGGCTTAGATATAAAGAAAATTATGGAAACAGAAGAAATCTTTAAAGAATGCATGAAGGATTACACTATTTCACCTATCTCTTTAGCCGTAAATCCTATTTTAATTCAAGCACCATTGCCTGGTGGTGCAACTGCAACAACGGTTGATCAATTAAAAGATATGGGTATGGTAGATAAGTTCCCTAAAGTTATTGCAAATATGAAAGAAGTTGTTGAAAGAGCCGGTTTTGGTACATCGGTTACTCCTGTATCTCAATTCTATGCTCAACAATCATTCTTAAATGCAGTAACAGAAAAGCCTTGGGACCAAGCAAATCCCGGTTATGCGAAAATGATTTTAGGATATTTCGGAAAAACTCCTTGTGAACCGGATCCTGAATTAGTTAAATGGGCAGAAGAAAAAACAGGTTTAAAACCAACAACAGAAAAAGTTGTGGATTTGAATGAAAAAGACCCTGAAAAAGGCTTAAAAGCAGCAGAAGAAAGATTAAAAGCAGCAGGTTTACCTGTTACAGATGAAAACTTATTTATTGCAGCGGCTTGCAAAGATGCTAATGCTGATAAGGGTATTGACTTCTTGTTAGGCAAAGGCAAAGTTTTAGTTAATAAAGGTCAAAAAACAACTTCAAACAATAATTATAAAAATGGTGCAACTGTTACAGTCAACGGAAAAGAATATGCTGTTAAAATTGACGGAGATAAAGCCATTGTTAACGGTAAATCTTATGATGTGTCAATTGCTGAAGGTATTAAAGAATCAGCAGCAGTTGCTTCATCAAGCAGTGAAGGTTCAACTGAAATAAAGGCTCCACTACCGGGTGCTATTTTAAAAGTAATCGCAAGAAGCGGAGATTCTGTAAATGAAGGTGATGTTTTAATTTTAATGGAAGCTATGAAAATGGAAACAGAAATTAAAGCACCTCGTGCAGGTAAAATCGGTTCTATAAGAGTTGATGTGGGTGCTACTGTAACACCCGGACAAGTATTGGTAACTTTGGACTAGAGAGGTGTGAGGTATGCAATTATTAGAATCTTTTAAAAGTTTAGGCAGTATCACAGGTATTGCCAATATGGTAAAAGAACCCTTAACAGGTGTAAATTGTGTAGAAAATTTCTTACACATGTACGGTGCAATTATAATGTTCTTTGTTTGTCTTGTATTGTTATATTTGGCAATTAAAAAGAACTATGAACCATTATTGTTATTACCAATCGGTTTTGGTGGTATTTTAGCAAATATTCCTGTTGCAGGAATAGCAGAACCAGGTGGTTTTTTATACACTGTATACCATGTTGGTATTGACGGTGGATTATTTCCATTATTCATATTTATGGGTGTAGGTGCAATGACAGACTTTGGACCGTTAATTGCTAACCCAAAAACGGCTCTTCTAGGTGGTGCTGCTCAATTTGGTATTTTTGGTGCGTTGTTGGGTGCATTGTTGCTGGCAAAATATGCAGGATTTGATTTCGGTTTGCCTGAAGCAGCCTCTATTGGTATTATTGGCGGTGCTGACGGCCCGACTTCAATATTTGTAACTTCAAGACTGGCTCCTGATTTATTGGGTGCAATTGCAGTTGCTGCATATTCATATATGGCATTGGTGCCTATTATTCAACCTCCTATTATGAAGGCTTTAACAACTGAGGCTGAAAGAAAAATTCAAATGGTTCAATTACGTGAAGTTTCTAAACGTGAAAAAATCATATTCCCTCTTGTCGTTTTAGGATTATGTATTATTTTCTTACCGGATGCAACACCATTATTGGGTGCATTAACCTTTGGTAATTTGGTAATGCAGTGCGGAGTAACGGATAGACTTGCTAAAACTTTGCAAAATGAATTTATTAACATTGTAACTATTTTATTAGGTTTGTCAGTTGGTTCAAAATTATCAGCAGATAAATTCTTGACACTTGAAACTTTGGGTATTTTGTTCCTTGGTTTGTGTGCATTTTCAATTGCTACTGCTTCAGGTGTAATATTTGCAAAATTAATGAATGTATTTTCTAAGAAAAAAATTAATCCGCTTATTGGTGCTGCAGGTGTTTCAGCTGTGCCAATGGCAGCACGTGTTGTTAATAAAGTAGGTTTGGAGGCAAATCCTCAAAACTTCTTATTAATGCACGCAATGGGGCCAAACGTAGCAGGTGTAATAGGTTCTGCTGTTGCAGCAGGTATCTTGCTTGCACTTTGCCATTAGTTGACATATATACAGAATCAAAACTAAAACGGCTTATCTGAAAAGATAGTCGTTTTAGTTTTTTTTACTCACAATTCTTAATAATGACAGAAAATGTCACCCTTGCATGATAAACTTGTATTATAAAGAAATTAAGGGGTAGTTGAATGAGAAGACCGTATGTTCCATTACACTTGCACACAGAATATTCGTTACTTGATGGTGCGATAAGAATAGATGATTTATGTAATTTTGCGAAAGAAGAAGAATTTCCTGCAGTTGCAATTACCGACCATGGTGTAATGTACGGTGATATGGAACTTTATACAACGGCAAAAGAAGCAGGCTTGAAACCAATTCTGGGCTGTGAGTTTTACGTTCATAATGGCGATATTACAGAGCGTGATAAAATGAATAATCCTTGTTATCACTTGATTTTGCTTGCAAAGGATAAGGACGGTTATAAAAATTTAATTAAATTGACATCAGAGGCTTGGTGTAAAGGTCGTTATGTACACCCTCGTATTAACTGGGAATTGATTAAAGAACACCACAAAGGTTTAATCTGTTTATCGGCATGCCTTGGAGGAGAAATTTTACAAAATCTTCTTCATCGTGAGCCTGAAAAAGCAAGAGAAGTTGCAAAACAATATAAGGAATTGTTCGGTGAAGATTATTATATTGAACTTCAAGACCATGGTTTAGAAGATCAAAAACGTACTAATCCTGAACTTATTGCTTTGGCAAAAGAACTTGATATTGAAATGGTTATAACAAACGATTCTCACTATTTACGTAAAGAAGATGCAGATATGCATGACACGTTGTTGTGTATGAATACTAATTCCGAAAAAGATGATCCTAACCGTTTTCATTTTGAGGGTAATGAATTTTATGTAAAAAATGCAGAACAATTAAGACAGTCTTTTTCTTGGATGGAAGAAGATTTATTTAACAGATGTATTGCAAATACAGTAAAAATTGCTGACAAGTGCCATTTGACACTCGAACTCGGAAAATCCCCGCTTCCGCATTATGAAGTACCTAAAAATCATACAACAGAAAGTTATTTAAATTATCTTGTAATGGAAGGTGTAAAGAAACGCTATGGTGAAATTACAAAGGAATTAAGAGAACGTGCGGAGTATGAATTAGGTGTAATTGAGCAAATGGGATTTGCCGCTTATTTCTTAATTACTTGGGACTTTATTCACTATGCAAAAACTCATGGTATTCCTGTAGGTCCGGGTCGTGGTTCTGCTGCAGGTTCGCTTGTTGCGTATGCACTAGAAATTACTGACTTAGACCCAATTGAACACAAACTTTTGTTTGAAAGATTTTTAAATCCTGAGCGTTTCACAATGCCCGATATTGATATTGACTTTTGTATCGAGCGTCGTGGAGAGGTTATAGATTATGTAACTCAAAAATACGGTGAAGATAAAGTTTGCCAAATTATTACATTTGGTACTTATGCTGCAAAAGCGGCAGTAAAAGGTGTTGCAAGAATTTTGAAAATACCGTTTTCAGAAAGTAACAGAATAGCAAGTTTAATTCCGTCAGAACCAAAAACGCATATAAAGGATGCTTTACAAGACGGTATGGAACTTCGTCAAATGTATGATGAAGATACTCAAATTGTAATTGACCCGATTGAGGGTAAAAAAGTTGGTGTGAAAAAATGGATAGATTTGGCAATGGGTATTGAGGGTATTAAGAATAATACCGGTACTCACGCAGCGGGTGTAATTATTGCACCAAAACCTTTAGATCAAATTATACCTGTTCAACCATCAAAAGATGGTATTGTTCAAACAGGTTATCCGCCTCATGATGTTACAGAAGTTTTAAGCCTTTTAAAAATGGACTTTTTGGGTTTGAGAAACCTTACAACAATTTATAAAACTCTTGATGCAATAAAAAAACGTCAGGGTATTGATGTTGATATTAACCACATACCGCTTGATGATAAGCCAACTTATGAAATGCTTATGCGTGGTGATACAGACGGTGTATTTCAGTTGGAATCATCAGGTATGAAAAATCTTGTAAAAAGATTAAAACCTGACGTGTTTGAAGATTTGGGTGCGTTGGTTGCATTATTCCGTCCGGGTCCGTTAGATTCCGGTATGGTTGACGAATTTGTTGACAGAAAACACGGAAGAAAAGCAATTACATACGCACATCCGTCATTAGAACCGGTATTGAAAGATACTTACGGAACTATTGTATATCAAGAACAAATTATGCAAGTTTTCCAAACCCTTGCGGATTATTCTCTTGGTCAAGCCGATATGGTAAGACGTATGATGGGTAAGAAAAAAGTTGAAGAAATGCAAAAGCAAAAGGGCAAATTTATTGAAGGTTCTGCCCGTCACGGTATGTCTGCTCAAGATGCAACAACATTATTTGAACAAATTGAAAAATTTGCATCATACTGTTTTAACCGAAGTCACTCTGCGGCTTATGCGTTTGTTGCTTATCAAACAGCATACCTGAAGTGTCATTATCCTGTTGAATATATGGCTTGCTTGCTTTCCAGTGTTTCAAATGATCAGGAAAAAACACAATTATACATTGAAGAATGTAATAAAAAAGGTATAAAAGTTCTTCCGCCTGACATAAATAAGTCGTACGCAGAATTTGCTCCTGACGGCGATAATATTCGTTTTGGACTTGCGTCTGTAAAACAAGTGGGCGAAGTTGTTGTTAAAATGATTATTGAAGAACGAGAAAAAAATGGCGAGTTTAAATCTATCTACGATTTTTGCAAAAGAATTGATCCAAAAGCAACAAATAAAAGGGTAATGGAAGGGTTAATTAAATCAGGTGCATTTTCAAATTTGGAAAAAAGTAGAAAACAACTTTTAGAAAATCTTGAATATATTATAAATACAGCCAATAAAGAGGCTAAAGCAAAAGAATTAGGGCAAACAAGCCTTTTTGCAGGTTTAGAGGATAATGAAGATTTTGCAGGGACGCAATTTCAATTGGCAGGTTCTGATGAAGAATTTTCAAATAAAGAATTACAATCTTTTGAAAAAGAATTTTTGGGATTTTATGTGTCATCTCATCCGCTATCATCAATTATGGATAAAATGGATTTTCTTGAAACACATAAAATTTCAGAAGTAAAAGAGCTTCCTGATGAAAAAGTTGTTACATTGTGCGGACTTGTTACTTCTGCAAGACAAATTCCGTACAAAAAAGATCCTTCAAAATTTTTAAAGACAATTACACTGGAAGATTTATCGGGCAAGATTGAAGCTCTTTGTTTTCATCAGAAATTAGGCGAATTTAATGATTTTATGCAGCCTGATAATAAAATTATAATAACAGGAAAAGTAAGTTACAGAAACGAAGATGAACCGAATATTATAATAGATGATGTAAAACCGGTTGATAATGCAAATATATTTATGATATCCATAAATGATGAAGTTCCTTACGAAGAACTGGTAGCAATGAAAGATATTTTAGCAAAATATCCGGGTTCAGATCCTGTTGTAATAAAAGTAAAAGAAGATGACAGCGAGGTAAAAATAGCGTCTGCACCTGCATTTTGGGTAAGTGCAACAAATGATTTAGAGCATGCAGTTAAGAAGTTTATACCAAGCAAAATTGATGTTGAAATAAAATCTATTGAAGAAAAAATTTAAATAAAAAAGGTCGATTGCAAAGCAATCGACCTTTTGGTTTTATAATGATTAATTTATTCTTCGTCAAGACTTTCAAATCCTTGTTTGTGTGATTTTAAAAGAACACCTCTTTTGGATGATTGTATGAATTCAATCATTTTTTCAATATATTCATTCATAGGGATTTCGGCTTTGATTTTTTCTATTGCTTGAGTTGTGTTATATTCAGGAGAAACAAGCAGTTTGAAGGCAGCATTTGTGTTAATTCTGTCCTCTTTAGACACGCCACGTCTTCTCATAGCGACAACATTCAATCCTTTTGGCACAGGAGGTCTGCCTTCACCTTTAGAATAAGGAAGAATATCTTGTCTTGTTGCTGAGAAGCCACTGATTATTGCCATATCACCTACTCTAACGTTTTGGTGAAAAACAGTCATTCCGCCAAGCCAAGCTCCAAAACCTACGTGGCAATGACCACCCAAAGTTGCAAGGTTTGCCATAATAACTTGATCGGCTAAAACGCAGTTGTGTGCAACATGTACGCCTGCCATAAGCAAACATTTATTACCAATTCTTGTTGTAAAATCTCCGCAGGCTGCTCCTCTGTGGACAGTAACATTTTCTTTAATAATAACATCATCACCAATAACAACTTTTGTTGGCTCACTTTTGTAACCTAAATCTTGCGGTTCAGAACCAATGGTTGCAAAGGGACTTATTGTACAGTTTTTACCAATTTCTGCAAATTCAATAAATGCACTTGCAATTACCCTTGTTCCACTGCCAATAACAACATTTTCACCGATTACAACATTTGGACCGATGTAAGCATCTTCGGCAATTTTTGCAGTTTCATGAATTATCGCTGATGAATGTATCATTCTTTTCTCCCAAATAAAATAGCTACATATTAACTATATAATAAATAATTAAAAATTTAATTTTTTTTACAAAAATTTAATATCTTTAAAGTATTTTTTTGCAAAGGCAAATATATGTAAAAAAAATTTAAACTCTTAATTAAAATTAAAAATATTAAATAAAAATTTTGGGAAGATTATAAAAGAAAGGGTTAGTAATGATGGTTGAACTGTTGACTGAAAGAGAAAAAGCTGTGCTTATTGAATTAATGAGAGGTAAATCTAATAGAGGAATTGCAAAAAAATTGTATATTAGTCTTTCAACAGTAAAAGCACACATAAGTTCAGTATTTCAGAAATTAAAAGTCAAAAATAGAGTAGAAGCAGCGGTCAAAGGTGTTTTTTTGCTGAATTTATTGTCAGATAATGGCGAATTTATGGATAATAATTAATATTTAGTCATCTAATGAATAATACAAAATACTAACAAAAATGATTGTAAATTTTTTGTAACATATTGCCGATAATTCTAAAGTTCATGCATTTAAGTACCGACATGCCATGTGTGTAGTGTAGAATATATAAAAGAAAGTAGGTAAGGTATGGGTATAAACGAATTTCAATCAGTAGGTAATAAAGCACGTAGTGTAATATCACAAGTAAAAGTAGATACCGGGTATAGTTATAAAACAGAATTGGAACAGTATCGTGCAAGAAAAGCTGAGTTAGAAGCAAAACAAGATGAAGTTGAAAGAACAATTACAGATGATGTTGGTGGTGAAACTGAAAAACCGTCTGCATTAGATTATATTACTGCTTCCCTAACAGGTATTGCAGGTGTTTTATCGTCAGCAGCACCGTTGTTCCAAGGTAATGGTGGTTCAAGTGACAATGCCGGTGGCGGTAGTGCAGGTGGTGCTTCTGCCGCAAATGATCCTGCAAGCAAATTAGATAGTGCAGTTGCAGCATTTGAAGCAAAACCAAAATCATCACAACGTGAAGCTGTTGTTAGTGCGATGTCTGATGCCAGACAAGCCTTGACTACTGTTGACGGTGAAATTACTGACCTTGAAAATCAAAATGCACAGTTGGCAAGTGGTGATTATTCAAAAGTAATGGGTGACCTTAGAGATGGTATTAAAGAAGCAGTTAATGCAGAAAAAGCAGCAAATACAACTATTGAAGATTGTAATTCTCAACTTAATGCATTAAGTGGCAAAATTGTTGATAATAATGCACAAACGGATAAAAATACAAAAGCTCAAGATTTGAATCAAAAAAATCAGGCAGAAGTTAAAAAATTAGAAACTGAAACAGAGGTAAAGATTGAAACCGCAAATGGTAAGATTTTGACAGTATCTCAAGAAAAAGCGGGTCAATATGCAGACTTACAGAAACGTGAAGCTGATGCTCCTCAAATAGAAGCTGATATTTTAGACTATAACCAAAAAGCAACTACTGCCGCAACAAATCTTGCTCAGGCTGAAAGTAATTTAAAAACTGAAGAAGCAAAACCTAAAACAATAGAAAAAGAAGTTGATGACGGAAAAGGTGGCAAGAAGAAAGTAAAAGAAAATAATCCTGATAGAAGCGAAAGTACTATAAATAAATTAAAAGAAGACATTAAAACATACGAAAAACAAAAGAAAGAAAATGAAAAATTAGAAAAAGACAAAATAAAAGAAAAAGAAGCCAATGATAAAGCGATAGCTGATTTAAAAGGCAAAATTAAAATCGGAGATCAAACATTAGCTCAACTGGAAGAAACAAAAGCACAAGCAGAAACAGATAGAGATGCAGCTGTTGCTCAAAAGAATGAGTTAGTTACTCAATTTGCAGGATATATTGATGAAGCTGCAACATTGAAAAGCCATAAAGTAGATCTTAAAAACAATGAAACAAATGTTCAATCTTTTAGTGATGAAACAAAATCTAAATTAGCTGAAGTTATCGTTGCTCAAGAGGATTTAAGCTCATTAGTTAATGAAAATGAAGCAAAGGCAACTGCTGCAAAACAAATTGAAACTAACAATGGTAAAATAAAGGACTTGACAGCTAAAAAAGACAAGCTTGAATCATCTATCAATAAAGCGAATAGTTCTCTTGCCGCACACCCTGATAAGACAGATGCTAACAACTACGAACAAGGCAAAGAAGTAATGATTAATGGTGAAAAATGCACTGTACTAAGTTGTGATGAAAATGGTCTTATTGTAAAAGATTCAAATGGAAAAACTCATAATGTAGATTTATCATCAGGAAAGCCTGTATTCTCTGAATTTGAAAAACATAATACTCCTGCTGGCGAAAGTACTCCTGCGGCAGACGGTGGTAGTCCTGCCGGTGATAAACTTGCGGCAACCGATGATAAAAAAACACCTACCGTTGCAGCGTTTAAGGCTCATCCTGATTATTCTGAATTTTTAGCCAATTGGAAAAATAACCATGAGGGTAAAGAACCAACAGATGCAGACATAGAAAACTGGATAAAAAACAATAAAGATAATTAGATAAAACAAAAATCGAGAATTGAAAAATTCTCGATTTTTGTTTTATATTGTTTTGAGCATTTGCAGCAACCGCAAGCAGAATTTTATTTTGCAATAACTTCCACATTATCAAGGTTTATTGTCTGTTTTGCATGCCATAGGTCATACTGTTGTTGAACATCGAGCCAAAACTTTGCCGGAACTTTAAATGCTTTTTCTAACCTTAAAGCCATTTCCGTACTTACTCCTGTGTGACAATTTACCAACTCGGATGCGGTATTTCTTGATACACCAATACGCAATGCAAAAGCTGTTACGGATAAATTATATCCGGGTAAATAATCATTTTTTAATATTTCTCCAGGATGTGCAGGGTTATACATTTCCATAAATTTTGTTCCTTTTTGTTAGTGATAATCTTGATAATCTACTATATAAACATCTGATGTTTTTTCATCATATTCAAATGTTATTCGCCAATTTGCTTGAACCGTTACAGCCCATTGACCTTTTAAATCACCGTGTAAAAGATGTAACCTGTAAAATGGCTGTTCTAATGGTTTTAATCCATATTCTTTAGTTAATGTGTTTAAATAGTAAGAATACTTCGTATTTTCTTCTTATGTATTGCTTGAATACCTTTTAAAGAACCTGTCAGAAAAAATGATTCAAGACCTTTATGTTTAAATGATTTTATCACATTATCATTATACACTGTAAGGTTACACTTGTCAATATAAGTATTTTGTAAAAAAAATCCCAATGCTGAAATATGTTCAACATCGAGATTTTTTAAATTATTTAGTTTTCAAACTATTTGCAGCAACCGCAAGCTGTGCTATTTTGCAATAACTTCCACATTATCAAGGTTTATTGTCTGTTTTGCATGCCATAGGTCGTATGCAATTTGTTCTCTTAGCCATACTTCCGCAGATGTGTTAAAACATTTTGCAAGTTTTAATGCTGTTTCTACCGTTATAGGAACTTTACAATTTATAATATTAGACAAATGCTTACGGCTGATTCCTGTTTTTAGTGCCAGTGCCGCTATTGATAAATTAAGTTCTTCTAAATATAATATTTTAAGTGTTTTGCCCGGATGCGGAGGGTTATGCATTTCCATATTTTCTACTCCTTAATGGTAATCTTGATAATCTACTATATAAACATCTGATGTTTTTTCATCATATTCAAATGTTATTCGCCAATTTGCTTGAACTGTTACTGACCATTGACCTTTTAAATCTCCTTTTAACCTGTGTAAATTGGAACCGGGAAAATTGATATCTTGAATATTTTGCATCAAGTTTAAACGATTTAGTATAACACTTATTTTATCTTTATGTATTGCTTGAATACCCTTAAGTGAACCTGTGATATAAAAATTTTCAAGACCTTTATGCTTAAAAGATTTAATCATATTACTATTATAACCTACTTGGTTACACTTGTCAACATAGGTATTTTGTAAAAAAATCCCAATGCTGAAATATTTTCAACATCGGGATTTTTTAAATTATTTAGATTTACAAACTATTTGCAGCAACCGCAAGCTGTGCAAGTTAGACCTAAAGATTCTTTTGCTTCTTCAAGTCTTACTTTGATACGACCGTCAACTGCAATACCTTCACCTGTTTTTTCAGATATTAATAATGGGTTAATATCTAATTCGTCGATGAATTTGTAGTCAGAAACTAATTGAGATAATCTTAATAATGTTTCTTGAATTTGGTTCATATCAGCAGGTTTTGTACCTCTTGCACCTTCCAATAATTTGTATGCTTTTACTGATTTAATCATTTCTTCTGCATCAACGTCAGTTAATGGAGCGATTCTGAATGTTACGTCTTTCATAACTTCAATAAATACGCCGCCTAAACCGAACATCATCATTGGACCGTATTGAGGATCTGTTGCAATACCGCAAACCATTTCTCTGTTACCTTTAACCATTTCTTGAATGATTACACCTTCAAGACCGTCTAAAAGACCTTTTTCTTCTAATTTAGATAACAAGTCTTTGTATTCTGCTCTTAATTGTTCTTCTGATTGAATGTTTACTCTAACACCGCCAACATCTGTTTTGTGAGATGTTGTTTTAGAAGTCATTTTCATTACAACAGGGTAGCCGATTGAGTTACCTAATGCAACAACTTCTTCTTCGTTAGTAGCAAAGCCTGATTTACATACTCTGATACCATAAGCATCTAATACATCAATAGATTCACGAGTTGTTAATTGAGCACGGTCTTCTTTTAATGCTTGGTATATAATTTCTTCAGCTTTCTTTCTGTCTACATCGTAGCAAGGAATTTTGCCTTCAGGTCTTGCAATCCATTTACGTTGTTGGTCTAATCT
>DFEL01000164.1 GCA_002369055.1 Cyanobacteria bacterium UBA3803 | reverse complement strand
CCGCCAGCGTTCGTCCTGAGCCAGGATCAAACTCTCCATTGTCAGAAAGTTTATGTCCATCGTCCGTTGCGGCTAGCAACGAACTGCTCGACGTTGTTTTAACACTAGCTTTTCGCTTGTGAATTTTTGTCCTAAATCATATTTTGTTAGAATCAACAAGTATATTTAGTCGTTTTCAGCTATTCTTTTTTCAATGTTCAATCTCTCTCGCCGATAACAAAACCTTAAGGTTTAAACCTTAATGATTAGCTCTTTCACTAATTCCATTTCGGCGGGTCGGAAACCGGCAGACATTGAAGTCTTTTTAGTTGGGGCCGTTCCTCTAATTCCTAACGGATGTCATTCGCATTCCGTACTTATTATCTTACAACTTTATTTTTTTTTGTCAACCCATGTTTTAAAAAATTTTTATAATTTGTTTACAAAACTTTAAAGTAGTGTTTTTATTACAATTTATTCGTTTTCTAAATTTACCAAAATGCTTGCTATTACCGAACATTACACATGTACAAAAACTCAATTAGACATTAAGATATATTAATTATTTCCTTTTTTTTTTAGTGTAATCTAATATATTTATATTAGATAGTTATAATTTTTTATGAAGGAGATTTGACATGACTTTAAAAAATACATGCCTTTTAGCAGCAGCGAGCATGCTTTTAACAACAGGATGTGCATTTGCGGACGGAAATGCTTTTACACCGCTTAACTTTGATGATACAGCTTATTCTGTACCTGCAAATTCTACAAAAGCTACAACCGTTAAAAATACTTCAACAGGTATTGTTGATACCAATGCAACACAAGTACAAAACGGTATTGGTAACGCTGATTTGCAAACTGCCATTTCTAAAATTGATACGGCATTGGATGACATCCGTAACGAACAAAATACTTGCAAAGCAAAATATGCTGAAATTGATAATCAATACAAATTTGTTAAAAACGAACGCAGTAATATGAAAAAGCAAATTCGTGCAAACGAAAAGAGAATTCGTGCTTTAACAAAAGCCAAAACTAATGTTGGTAAAAATGTTTTATAATAAATAATTTAATAAATTTAAGCATGGGGCATGCCCCATGCTTTTTATTTTTATAGAACAATCAGATTATTGTTTTTAATTAATACATGTATAATAATATATATCATGGAAAACATTTTAAATATTGAAAATTTAAACATGGGATTTAACACTGAAAAAGGCTTTAGACAAGCACTTTTTGATATTTCTTTTTCTTTAAAAAAAGGTCAAACTCATGCTTTAGTTGGAGAATCAGGCTGCGGAAAATCCATGACTGCAATGAGTATTTTAAAATTATTGCCTAAAAATGCAAACATCAGCAGCGGTAAAATTGTATATAACAATCAAAATTTGTTGGAATTTACAACAGAACAAATGCAAGGTATAAGAGGTGCAAAAATAGCTTTAATACCCCAAGACCCCATGACTTCACTTAATCCGCTTTATACAATTGGTAATCAATTAATTGAAGTTATAGAATTACATCAAAATTTAAAGGGGGATGACGCAAAAAAAAGGGCTATTGAAGCTTTAAATAAAGTTCAAATACCGTCAGCAGAAGAAAGATTTTACCAATACCCGCATGAATTTTCCGGAGGCATGAAGCAAAGAGCTATTATTGCTATGGCTTTGGCATGTAATGCCGAAATTATTATTGCAGATGAACCTACAACAGCACTTGATGTAACTATTCAGGCACAAATTATGAATTTACTTGCGGAAATAAAAAAAGAATACGGAACATCAATTTTATTAATTACCCATGACTTAGCGGTTGTCAGCCAAAATGCAGATGAAGTTTCTGTCATGTATTCTGGTAGAATTGTTGAAAATGCACCTACAAAAGAATTTTTTGAACATACAAATCATCCTTATTCTATCGGTTTATTAAAATCCATACCTCAGGATAAAACACGAAAACTTTTTGCAATCAAAGGACAACCGCCTTCAATAAACGAAGATATTAACGGTTGCAGATTTCATAACAGATGTTCATTTAATATTCCAAATTTATGCAACAGAAAAGTTCCTGAATTAAAGGAAGTTGCACCTCAACATTGTTCGGCATGCTTTTTGAATTAATAATTTGCCTTTTAGACAGTTATATGAGATAATCGGCTTGAAATAAAGGAGATATTATGACTATTGAAATTAAGCCGTTAAATGCGATTGTTTATAATCAAGAAAAAGTAAACATAACTGATGTTATTGCACCACCTTATGATGTTATTTCGGACAATTACAGAGATGAACTGGAAGCAAGAAGTGAATTTAACTTTGTAAAACTCATCCTTGCAAATAATTCAACTGATTTAAATGATGAAAATAACAGGTATAATGAAGCATATAAAAATTATAAAAAATGGCTTGATGAAGGTATTTTAGTAAAAACAGACAAACCTTGCATTTTATACGTAATTCAAAATTATGAAAAAAACGGTAAAAAAATTACAAGAAAAGGTTTTATTGCAAGAAACAGAATTGAAGACTTTTCAACAAAAAATATTTTACCGCATGAATATACAATGGGCGGCCCTAAAGAAGACAGATTAAATCTTACGAAAAAATGTAAGGCTAACTTCTCACAAGTATTTTTAGTATATTCCGACCCTCAAAAACAAATTGAAAACGCAATAGATTACACTCAAAAACCATTTATTGACGTTACTGACGATTTAGGAGTTCAAAATATTGTTTATAAAATTGACGACGAAACAACTATTTCATTAATACAAAAAGTTTTAAGCGACAAAACTTGTCTTATAGCCGACGGTCATCACAGATACGAAACAGCAATAAATTACAGAAATTTTGTCAATTCACCGGATGCAAACGACCCTACTAAATTCGTTATGAGTTATTTTACAAATTTGGAAGACGATTTATTAATATTCCCTACTCACAGAATTTTAACCCGTTGGGTTGAACCTTATGTTTTACTTGAAAAAGTGAAAAAATATTTTGATGTTATCGACTTTACATTTGACGGCAAAAATAAAAAAGAAATTAAAGCTCAATTCTTACAAGCAATTGAAGATGAATCTAAAAATCAAATTTCAATGGGCTTATATATGAAAAATCTAAATAAATTTTATTTATTAAAACTCAGAGAAAATGTTAATAGTATTCTTGATGAATACGAAGTTCCTGAAGTATTAAAATCACTGGATTTAATCGTATTACACAAAACAATTATTTCAAAAGAACTTGGTTACACTCAAGAAGAACAAATGGCTCAAGACGGTATTCTATACATTAAACAAGAAGACGAAGCCTTTGATATGATTGATATGGGTAAAGCAGAAGCATCATTTATTATGGCTTATCCAAAAATTCAAGACATAAAAAGAATTTCGGAAGCAGGTGAAAGAATGCCACAAAAATCAACTTATTTCTATCCAAAATTACTGTCCGGAATTGTAATTAATCCACTTGATTAAT
>DFEL01000108.1 GCA_002369055.1 Cyanobacteria bacterium UBA3803 | reverse complement strand
TGCAATACGTATTTTTAATAATAAATATTAAACTATAATGAAAAAAATACATGACCGGATAACGCCATTTTCACAAGTTAAGTAATAATAATTATTACTTAACTTTATTACATTATGGCAACAGCAATAGATTTTGACTTTTATAAATTCTATGATAGAACAAAAACAAATCCATATGAAACAGCAATGAAAATATGCCCACATGAGTGCTATGCAAGCGGCGCATGCCCATTTGATAAAACACAACAATCAATAATTCCATGCGCAGAAAAACTACCATATATAACCGTATATTACAACATTACAAACACCGCGTCAACAACACCAATACTTTACATAGCACCAACAAACTTCACCGGTATGAAGGTAAATGGCAACCACACACAAAACGTAACAACAACATATAAGTTTCCAACAACGGGTATAAATAAAGTGATATACTTCATGAGTGAGACAACAACCATACAAGATAATACATTCAAGAACATAACAAGCCTTATTACAACAGAACCATTGGAAGCATCAATAATAGGACAAGACGCATTCCAAAGAACAGGTTTAACTGCCATAACATTACCAAATGTGACACTTATAAAAGGCTCATTCTTTTCAACACCATTGGTTAAGATAGACATAGGCGATAAACTTGAAACCATGGGGAGAAGTTCATTCGAGGGATGCAGAAATACACTCAGAACATTTATAATACGAACAAAAACACCGCCAACGGTAGAAGCCTATGGACTACATAAACTATATGAAACACAATTCTATGTTCCCGCTGAATCATTAGGTAAGTATAAAACAGCAGTCGGATGGGATGCCTTTAAGAATCAAATGCACACACTTGAGGAAATACCGGAAGGATAAAATGAGGGGATAAAGATAAAGCACTACCTTAATAATAGCAAGGTGGTGCTTATTTTTATGCCGTCATGTAAAAAACCTTTCAATTTATTTGCTTTTTCAAAAAACTTTTTGTATATTTGCATTGAAAAATAAAATATAATATGAAACCTTTAATAAAATATACGGGAGGCAAATATAGAGAATATAAAGAAATAGAAAAATATTTCCCAAAGAAAATTAATAACTATTACGAACCGTTCTTTGGCGGCGGCGGCGTTTTTTTCAGGCTTAATGAAGAAGACAAAATATTAGGCAAATGTTTTGCTTCAGATTTTTCTGAAGATTTAATAAATTTTTATCAATGCGTTAGCAATGCAAAATTTGAGGAAGAACTCATAAAAATAAATTTGGCATGGAATGCCATTCACAGCATAAGTAACCATTTTTGCAAAACATATGGAGATTTGTTTTTTAATATTATAACAGGCAAAGAAGCATTAAGTACCTTTATTAATAAAAAATTAATATCTGAAATAAAAGAAATTATTTCTACTAATAAAGCCATTAGTAATATTAATTTTCATGGGCATGATTTAGCAAAAAATATTTTTGAAAATATAGAAGATAAAACAAAAAGATTTACTAAAAAAGAAATTAAAGAAGATGATAAACAAGTCTCATGTAAATCAATTGAAACCGCAATACATCAAGGATTTTATTTTACTATAAGAGACATGTATAACGATTGGCTTACCGGAGATAAAGAAAAATATGCCTCATTCGAACGAGCAGCACAATGGTACTACATAAGAGAGTTTTGCTTTGGCGCTATGTTTAGATTTGGTAAAGATGGAAAATTTAATATACCTTATGGCGGAGCAGTATATAATGAAAAAGATTTTGACTCCAAAGTAAAACAACTTCTATCAGAAAAAACAAAGTCAGTATTGAAAAACATATCGTTTAAGGCATGCGATTTTGAAGAAGCATTAAACGTTGATTTTAATGACGATGATTTTATTTTCTTAGACCCTCCATATGATAGCATTTTTTCAGAATATGATAATAATGCTTTTACACGCGAAGACCATAAACGTTTACATGATGTTTTATGCAAAATAAAATGCAAATGGATTATGGCGATAGGAAAAACAGACTTTATAGATAACTTGTATAAGGATTTTGAAAAAATAGAATATAATAAAACTTACATGTACCAAGCAAAAGGCACATATGACAGTAAACACACAACTCATCTCTTAATTAAAAATTTTTAAATTATGATTACTAATAAACCAATCGCAGAAAATTATTCTCCAATTTATGTTGAAGACATAATAACTTGTGAAGATAATAATGACATATATTGTATTGAAAATTCATCGAATAGACCATACAGATGGGACGCATTTACAACAAAAAGAGACTGCCTCAACGAAATAATTGCCATGTTTAAAGCTAATATAACCGCAGAGGACAGAAAAAGAGGTAAATATTATCTTAATTTAGGAAGAACCGGTATAAGCGACATCGATGATTCATCTAAAGGTAAGTTTGAAGACTATGAAAGAAAAATAAAATCAATTATTGAGGGAGGACACCGCATAAAAATACCATTTGCGCTGTACATAGCCCTGCAACTGATAAAACATGAAAAAGAAAATAAATTAAAAGAAAAATTAAACATACCACAAATATATAATGAATTTGGCGAACGTAAGATAGATTATATAGGAAAAACAGAGTTTTCGGAAGTGTATGAAATCATTCAAAATGAAACAGCCGGTAAGTTTATCGAAATAATAAAAAGCAGCAAAGCAGAAACAAAAGAATTGTTTAAAACGGTTAAAAGTAGAAAAACCATTTTAAACGTAATAGTCTTTTGCTACTACTATTTTAAAGAAGTTTTAGAAAATGATGAAATATTAAGGGATGAAAAGATTGATACCCTAATAACATTACTATTAAAAAA
>DFEL01000187.1 GCA_002369055.1 Cyanobacteria bacterium UBA3803 | reverse complement strand
TGTGGTAGCAACCGGTGTTGATAAATTAAAAACTTGATTAACAGCTGCTTCTTTTTCAATACATTTACATATTCCATCCGCTAAATCTCCGCCGTAAGTATAACATCTTATTTGATTGCCCGAACCCAATATGTGCAAAGGATTTTGTCCCTTATAAATTTTTTGAATTAAATCCGGAACCACATGGCTCATTGCCAATTTAACATTACCGGACATAACTTCGGCTTCACATTTTGCCCGTTGTTCGCCAATTCCCACACAATTAAAAGGCCTGATAATCGTATAAGGAAGATGATATTGTTCCCAAGCGCCTTTTGCATAATATTCAACCGCAAGTTTTTGAAACCCGTAAGTAGAATACGGCGGAGGACATTCATAAGCAGAATTTTCTAAAGATGGATAATTAACCGTATTTTCATAAACCATCGAAGAAGAAATAACATTAATTTTTTGCAAATGTTTACAGCGATTTGCCCAAATTGCCGCATCAAATGTTGATGCCATTATACGTTCATTTTCCGCCAACAAATCATATGCATATTTGTGAAAATAAGTAATTCCCCCTATCATAGCGGCAATAGCAACCACCTGATCAACATCACTCATCATTTCTTTCATTAATGCCACATCTTTACAATCACCTTCTGTGAAATGATACCTGGGATGGTTATCATAGCTTTTGGATATTTTACCATATTTGGAATAATTATCGATTCCCCAAACTTCATGACCTTGTTTCAACAATTTATCAATCAAATATCCGGCAATAAATCCGGCCGAACCGGTTACTAAAATTTTCATTATTTATTCCTCATAAACATATTATTTATTGTTACAACATCAACAGTTTCATCTTGTAACAAATTTGATGCCACACCCCAAATATCCAGTATCTTAAAAGATTGTCGTTGCTTTTCAAATATTTTAGCCTCAAGCTTACCATAACTGCGATTATTATTTAATATCATTAATAAACAAGCATTGTCAACCAAAGTCGCAACATCATCATAAACCGCGCCGCACCCCAGAGCTTCTATTTCTTTTTTATCTGCCTTAAAATCATGTAATCTGAGATTATACCCTTCATCACTTAACCTACGAATGATTTTAACCGCTGCCGAACCTCTTAAATCAGAAGTTTCAGGATTTCCCTTAAATGCCAAACCTGAAACAGCAATAATTTTATCCTTTGCCGGTTTTCCTATGGTTAATTTAACCCACTCAATTACTTTATCAATCAAATTTTCATTATATTTTCTGGCTTGTAAAATAAACTTTTTGACTTCTTCATCCTGCATATTATTAGTTAAAATATAAGCATCTTTTTCCAGACACGGACCGGCAACAAAACCGGCTTGAGAAATATTGCAACGCCTATACCCTTCATTAGCTTTTTTGACAGCTTCTCCCCCATCAACACCAAAAGTCTGAGCCGCTATTACAAAAGCATTACCAATAGCAAACATCATATCGCGATATGTATTACAATATAATTTTATAAGTTCAGCCTCTTCCAACGAACTGGCTTCAATAACTTTTGATGTCATGGTTAAAAATAATTTCTTCGCAAGAACTAAAGATTTAGAATTATTCCCTGAAACGATTTGCGGTAATTCAATCAATTCATTAACAGCATTTCCTTCAACTGTTCTTTCCGGACACATTGCAACCAAAATTTCTTGTTCAGATTTACCACATAAGTTTGCCAAAAACGGCAAAACTATTTTTCTGGTTGTCCCCACAGATACTGTAGAACGCAATATAACGAGTTGAGAACCATCATAAACCTCGCGTAAAGTTTCAAGAGAAGATTTTATATACTCAAAATTAGGCATTGTAGTGCCATCTTTTAACGGTGTCCCTACTGTAATAACAAAAGCATCAAATACTTTCTTCGAAGAAAATTTATTTGATATATGCAAATTGGAATTATTACCCTGCAGTATTTCATTTAACCCCGGTTCAAAAAAATGCGCCCTATTATCAGCCAAACAATCTTTTATATGCTGGTTGACTTCAATCCCGAAAATTTGATGTCCTTTCATCAACGCTGCCGCAGCAAAAGTAATCCCCACATACCCTAAACCAATAACTCCTATATTCATTACTTACTGCCCTTCAATTCATAAAAAAATGATAAATTTGCATGCTCTATATCGCCTATTCTCCTTTGCGCCTCTTCATACGTCTTAAACGGATATATAAAGCGCAAAATATACAATGGTTCTTTTTTATAATCAATCATAACTGCCGCTGCTATCATTTTGGCATTATATAATTTTGCATACTGTTGCAAGGAATAATAGCTTGTCAAACAGCTCATTCCGCTTAAAATAATAAAACATACCCACAGCCACCTTTTTTTCCATAAATTTTTACCGTTAAAATTGTAAAGTAATCCCAAACAACCAACAACAACTATACAGGGAAATGTCATATATCTCCCCGGAATTCCCCAAGAGGCACGCCCTATTCCCAACATCAAGGCAACACCGCAACCGAAAACGATTAAACTTATTGAAAGTAAATTTTTACGAATAGTTTTATTTACCAACGTTTCAAAACATAAAAATGTTATCAAAACGAATTCTGTTATTCCGGCAATTTTCATCATTGTAGCATCATTACTAAAAACTAAAACACACCCTAAATTCATAAAGAAAAAGCTTACGACTTGCATCAATGACTTAGCTTTACCCGTACTAAGAATATCTGCTTCCGGAAGAAAATAATTGTGAAAATACAGTAAAAATATGATTATTGTTGTTACTATAATCACAAGCAACAATTTATAATCAAATTGCCTTTGTTCAAATTGATTTAACAATACAATTACTAAATAACACGGCCATATTGCCAAACCATGCAATGACGAAAAAGAAGATAATACTCCCATAATTATGGCCATACATAAGCATATCCGTTTTTTGTTTTCCATATATAAAACTAAACACGCACACCCCGAAATTACACAAAACTCAATCAAAAACCACGCAATTTGAAAACCCCACAGCAAATTTTCATACTGCTTTAAACTGAATAAACAACAACCTATAACTGAAGCATATAAAATATCCTTCAAACTAAATTCTTTTATCTTTTTTTGAACGGTATATCGGATAAAAATTAAATATCCCCAAATTAAAAGTAATACCGAAAACATCATCAAAAATTTGGTATTATAGTGAGTAAAATAAGCAATAACATGAGTAATAATACGAGGAATCACTATCCTATGCTCATTATGTAATGCCAACAAAGCATTCCAATCAATTTTTCTATCGTTAATAATATTAATAAAATCTGCAATTGGCTCAAAATCATCCATAAATACGGTATTAATTCCAAATAACCATACTATATTTGCCAATAAAATACCCGGAAGCAAAACCGCTGTCCATTTTAACAACATTAAGAGACTTCTCTGCAAGATTATCCCCACTTCTCTAAAAAAAACGCCCAATTCACAATTATGAAAATACTACTGTCGCTTACAATAATTCAACTCTAAAAAATATTATCAACAGTATTATTGAGATAAACAAATATATTTTTAGTAATTTGTAAATAAAATATCATATTTTTCTAACTTACTAACTACGATGTTAGCTACTTGCAAAAAAAGGTTTATTTTTTTTTATTTTATGTTATAGCTGAACAACAAAGTTAACAATATAGGTTAGGCATGCACTACAAAAAACAGCTTAAACATACCTATTCTCCTCATTATACGGAAAACAAAACATGGTTTTCCGAGAAGGAAATTATTTTTCGTTCCGGGGGAAAGGCTCGAGCAATTAAACTGTCATCACGTTTTCAGATTATCGCTCTGATAATTCTGTTACTTGCTTGTGCTTTTGGAGCCAGAGCATATCATGTTTATAATAAGTCTGACCGTATTATTTACAAAAA